>NZ_JBSVKG010000034.1:0-31793 GCF_054048505.1 Virgibacillus sp. FSP13
AAGCAGAAATATCGTCCCGAGAGCAGAAACATCGGCGCGAAAACAGAAACATCGTCCCGAGAGCGGAAACATCGTCTCGAGAGCAGAAACATCGTCTCGAGAGCAGAAACATCGGCGTGAGAGCGGAAACATCGTCTCGAGAGCAGAAACATCGGCGTGAGAGCAGAAATATCGTCCCGAGAGCGGAAACATCGGCGCGAGAGCGGAAACATCGGCGCGAGAGGAGAAACATCGTCCCGAGAGCAGAAACATCGGCGCGAGAGCAGAAACATCGTCCCGAAAACAGAAACATCGTCCCGAGAGCGGAAACATCCACCCTAAAAAGAAAAAACCCCTAATAAAAATAAAATTCATCATCAGATGCCACCTCCCACCCTCATGATTCGATTGTAGAGGTGAAAGGAGGGGAAAAACATGGCAGTAGCAGAAACGTATCAATCAACATTGCGGTTAGTGCTCGATGATGGGGCGGATGTGTTAACTGGAAAGCCAATCTATAAAACGAAAAGCTTTAATAATGTGAAGACAAGTGCAACGGCTGATCAGTTGTTTACCATTGCACAGGCTTTTGCTGGATTGCAGGAACGTCCGCTTTACAATATCGAACGCAGAGATAACTCAGAAATTAGGCAAGCTTAAATTTTATAAATTGGTGGAAAGGAGAGGTTGAACAATGAAGAAGCTAGAGCTTAAATTCTTGAATAAAGAAGGTAAAACAGTCACATATTCACTGGAAAAACCAGTTGATCCAATCGATCCAGCTGCTGTAAAAAGCGCGATGGATGAAATTATGACACAAAATGCGTTCACATCCACTGGTGGTGATCTTGTTTCTATCAAAGGTGCACGCGTTGTGGAACAAAATGTAACCGAAATTGAATTAAATTAGTTGGTTGAATAAGCTGTGGTAATGTTACGGCATCGCGTGGATATCAATTATTGTGTGCACATCAATCGGATTCGCACAACGAACTTTAACCAGTATGAAAACTAGATTCTTAATACGGAATGACCAGTGGCTTGGCAAATGTACAGCCCTGGTCTGTTTTTTTAGCCAGTAAAATAGAAGGAGGTCACGCTTATGGAAGCATGGATGTCATTTATAACAGAGGTAGGCTTTCCGATTGTGGTGACATTTTATTTGTTGCACCGCATTGAAGGTAAACTCAATTTATTAATTGAATCCATTCACGCATTGCCCCAGAAGATGAAATAATTTGTTAGGCGAGGCTGTCAAAAGTCACCGATTTGCGATTTATAATGAGGCAGCCTCGTTTAAATTAGTCAACTTTCTTCCAATAATTTTACAGCAACTCTGTGTTTGCTGCTGGCATCCGAAAATAGCCGATGTAACTGCAGGAATACAAGTCCATCTTTATAACGTGCTTCCATTTTATCTGAACGTACCGGAAATGGTAAGTTGATTGTTCTGTCAAATACACCTTGTAAAATTTCTTCCTTTATCACAGTTCCTCCATTTTGGCTGATATCAATAACCCCATTAATATCCAATTTTGTATAATCGACATAGATGTCAACCTTGTTTAAATCAGTTAGACCAGGGATACTGATAATGCACATAATTTCATTTTCCGTTTGATACATGTTAATTTGTGGAATAATAGGTTTTATAATGCCTTCGAATTCGTTCCAAAAGTTCTCGCCAAAAAAACTATCCATATTCTTTTTCCAATCGGTCATTTGACTGAAAGGATCCATCATCCTAACACCTCTTTTTTAGCTGTTTGAATTTATGTAATATGGTATGCATGTTAGTTTAACTGGGTGAATATCATCATAGTATTTCGTTTTAGAGGTTGATCAAAAAGTCACCAAATGATAAGCGGCGAATCTCTTCGTTGGCGGCAAAGGTACTTCTACTAAACCCGCCCACGTCACGCAAGGCAACGCAGAAGTCAGCACGTCCTGTGCAAGTCGGTCCTCATGTAGATTTTGGCTACACTCCGGTCCTCAAGACTACGCCGCCTCGATCTTCGACGCACAGGACAAGGAAGGCTACGACAGCGATACATCGCACGAAGAAAAAGTGTATTTCTTTTTCGAGGACGTGCTAGTGTCGGCGTTGGCTATTGACGTGACGAACTTAGCCGACCTTGCTTCTAATTTGGCAACTTTTTGAACACGCACTTTTAGGGAAATCTAATAATAAAATCAATGTTCGGGGAGGGTTCTCGCTTTGTTTAGTAATGCTTATGTAATGGTTGCCATTATTCTCGTGATTAATATTGTCTATGTAACGTTTTCAACAATGCGGATGATCTTGACACTGAAAGGTCGCAGATATTTAGCGGCATTTGTGAGCATGTTTGAAATTGTTGTCTATGTGTTAGGTTTAGGTCTTGTGCTTGATAACTTAAACGAAATTCAAAATATTATTGCTTATGCGGTTGGTTTTGGACTCGGCGTTATTGTTGGAACAAAAATTGAAGAGAAGCTTGCACTTGGATACATAACCGTAAATGTTATTTCATCAAATCCGGATATTGACTTCACCCGTAAATTGCGGGATAAAGGATACGGTGTGACGAGTTGGTTTGCTTATGGTATGGATGGAGATCGTTTGGCAATGCAGATTCTCACACCTCGAAAATACGAGCTTAGGCTGTATGAATCGATTAAAACAATTGATCCAAAAGCATTTATTATTTCGTATGAGCCGAAACAAATTCATGGCGGCTTTTGGGTGAAGCAAGTACGGAGGGGACGTCTGGGCAAGAACCGGAATACTGTTGGTAGCATGCCTGGTGCTCCACAAACACCAAAAGAAACGCCTGGGGAGACAACAGAATAATTCGCTTTTTACAGAATAGGTTGAAATTACACCTATTCTTTTTTTCTATGGATGAACACCTACTTACAAATCGGAATATATTACGTAAGGATGGACTTTCGTAATGGAGGAATTTATGTGAATAAAAATAAATACCAAACACCGTTCCCCCCTCAGCATCAGCCACAACAACCAGGTATTGAATCCCTTATGGTGCCGGAGCCGATTGTGGAAGATCCAAATTACCATGGATCTGGAAAATTACAGGATAAAGTTGCCGTTATTACGGGTGGTGACAGTGGGATTGGGGCATCAGCGGCAATTGCCTTTGCCAAAGAGGGGGCAGATGTGGTGATTGCCTATTATTATACGTATGAAAATGGGGATGCCTATCGCACAAAGAAACGTATTGAGGAGCTTGGACGTAAATGCCTTTTAATTGTTGGTGATTTACGTGATCAGCAGCAATGTCAATTTGTTATTAAACAAACGATTGATCAATTTGGAAAACTGGATATTCTAGTAAATAATCATGCCGTGCAATTTCCGCAGAATAGTTTGCTGGATATTTCAGCTGAACAATGGGATGCAACATTTCAGACAAATATTTACGGTCATTTTTATATGACAAAGGCTGCCCTTCCGCACCTTAATAAGGGAAGCTCGATCATTAATACTACTTCGGTTGTCGCGTATGAAGGAAATGAAAAACTAATTGATTACAGTGCAACAAAAGGGGCTATAGTTGGTTTTACACGTGCATTGTCACAGAATTTGGCAAATCAAGGTATTCGGGTTAATGGCGTAGCACCAGGGCCAATCTGGACACCACTAATACCGGCGAGTTTTTCGGCAGCGTATATTGGAACCAAATGGGGTACGGATGTTCCAATGAAACGCGCCGGACAGCCATTTGAACTGGCACCAGCATATGTATATCTCGCTTCCAGTGATTCTTCATATGTAACGGGTCAGGTTATTCATGTGAATGGTGGGGAAATGGTTAGTTCTTGACGCTTAAGATCATGACTAGGTTGAATGGAACGTAAGTAGTATAAAAACCAAAAGCCGAACATTAAACATAAAAAATATATTATTGTTCGATTATTTATTGACATATGCGTGTATCATTGCTATCCTTAAGACAACAAACGAATACGGTTCCTCATATATTTCCTGAGAATATGGCTTGGAAGTTTCTACCCAGCACCGTAAATGCTGGACTATGAGGGAGGATGAATTGTTGCTGTTTTAAGTAGCATTCATGTTTATTTGTCATGTCTATTCATCTTCTCTCATTGCGCGGGAGGAGACGAATAGACTTTTTTAATGAAAGGCAGTTTTTTATAAAAGATTGTTGTTCCTTCACAATAGATATAAAATGCGACGTAAGTGCTGAGCTCTTTTCTATAAGTACGTGCATTTCCCGCCGTCCGGGATCGCTCCGGGTGGATGCTTTCCGCGGGCACGGCCTCAGCCTCCTCGAGAAAACCACTCTGCGGGGTCTTCGGACACGTGCTGTTCCCGCAGGAGTCACCACCCTCCACTCACCCGGACTAGTGAAGTGTTAGGATACTTATGGAACACTTACCACTACGCTAATGGTGGTAAGTGCAATAACAGTGGAGGAAATACGCGTAGACTCCAGTGGGAGGAAAGGCCTAGGTGAGACCCCGCAGAGCGACAGCTCGAGGAGGCTCAGCAGCCGCCCGCGGAAAGCGAAGCGTATTTCCGGAACGGCGGGAGAGCAAATTCCTAGTTACATCGCATTATATCAAATACGAAATTAATTACAAAAAGAGACTAATGAAAAAATAACATGGTTGATGCAATAAAATTTTACATAGAAAGAGGGATTCAAGTGGCTCAAGTTGGCGTGATCATGGGGAGTATATCAGATTGGGAAACGATGAAACATACATGTGAAGTGTTAGAGGAATTAAACATTTCTTACCAAAAACAAGTTATTTCCGCCCATCGTACCCCGGATGAAATGTTTGCATATGCGAAATCAGCTCGCGAGCAGGGGGTGAAGGTGATAATTGCAGGTGCTGGTGGTGCGGCGCATTTGCCTGGAATGGTAGCATCACAAACGACATTGCCGGTTATTGGAGTGCCAGTTCAGAGCAAAGCGTTAAACGGCCTTGATTCGCTCTTATCCATTGTGCAAATGCCTGGCGGTGTACCGACCGCAACCGTGGCAATTGGCAAGGCCGGTGCAACGAACGCGGGAATCCTTGCTGCACAAATACTCGGTACTTATGATGAAAATATAGTGGAAAAACTTATAACATACCGCGAAAAAATGGAGGCTAAAGTAGCAGAAATGAGGGATGATCTTGCCGAAAAATAATCAAACAATCTTGCCTACACAGACAATTGGGATCATCGGTGGGGGACAGCTTGGCCGGATGATGGCAATTGCCGCACGCTATATGGGATATCAAATTGCTGTTCTTGATCCAACGCCAAATTGTCCGACAGCCCAAGTTGCCGATCACCAAATTACGGCAGCATACGATGATAAGCAGGCAATTGAAAAATTAACGGATATAAGTGATGTTGTTACATATGAGTTTGAAAATGTTGATCTAACCGCAGCTACGTATATTGAAGAAAAAGGAAAGCTCCCACAGGGGTCCTATGCGTTGGAAATCACACAAAATCGTGAAAAGGAAAAACGTTTGATGAAGGAAGCGGGTCTGCCTGTTCCGGAATTTACCATTGTGACAAATGGCGAAGAGTGCAAAGCGGCTTTGGAAAATACAGCATATCCGGCTGTAATTAAAACATGCAGCGGCGGTTATGATGGCAAAGGACAAATCAAGTTAACGTCAAAAGATGATGAATCAACAGCCATTGAATTCACTGAGAAAAATAAACATTGTATTATCGAACAGTGGGTGCCATTTGAAAAGGAGATATCGGTAGTTTTCACCCGCGCACAAACGGGAGGATTAGAATTTTTCCCAATTGCAGAGAATACACACAAGGACCACATCCTTTATCAGACGGTTGTTCCAGCTGTGATAAATAAACAAGTAAAGATAAAGGCGATCCAAGCTGCCGCTATTCTTGCAGAAAAAATGCAAATTGTAGGAACGTTTGCGATTGAAATGTTCGTAAAAGGCGATAACATTTACCTAAACGAAATGGCTCCTAGACCACATAATTCTGGCCATTATACGATTGAGGCGTGCAATATTTCACAGTTTGGCCAGCATATTAGAGCGATTTGTGGCTTGGCCTTAATGCCGGTTGAACTACTAAATCCCGCGACAATGGTCAACATACTTGGGGAAGATATGGAACATGCGTTAAAGGCGATGCCAACATTAGATAATGGCTCGGTTCACTTGTACGGAAAAGACGGTTGTAAGCCAAAACGGAAAATGGGCCATGTAACATTCACTGCAACAACACCTAAAGAAGTTAACAAACTGGTTATGAATTTTGAGGAGGAAAAGCAATGATTGATCGTTATACACGGGAAGAAATGGGCACTATTTGGACGGATGAAAATAAATTTAAAGCATGGTTGGAAGTAGAAGTTTTGGCGTGTGAGGCATGGAGTGAACTTGGTATTGTTCCAAAAGAAGATGCTGTGAAAATTCGCGAAAAAGCTTCATTTGATATCAACCGTATTTATGAAATTGAACAGGAAACTCGTCATGATGTTGTTGCTTTTACACGGGCGGTTTCGGAAACTTTAGGGGAAGAACGGAAATGGGTACATTATGGTTTAACGTCAACAGATGTAGTGGATACTGCTCTATCCTTTGTTTTAAAGCAGGCAAATGATATTATCCGTAAAGATATCACGAATTTTATTCAAATTATCAAAAACAAGGCTATCGAACACCAGCATACGGTCATGATGGGTAGAACTCACGGTGTCCATGCCGAGCCAACAACATTTGGTTTAAAGCTTGCCTTGTGGTATGAGGAAATGAAACGCAACTTGGAGCGCTTTGAATTAGCAGCCAATAACATTGAATTTGGCAAGTTATCAGGAGCTGTAGGTACATATGCCAATATTGATCCATTTGTGGAAGAATATGTTTGCGGAAAATTAGGATTGACACCTGCGCCAGTATCAACGCAGACACTGCAGCGTGATCGCCATGCTGCATATATTTCAGCATTAGCATTACTTGCAACATCGATTGAAAAATTTGCAACCGAAATCCGTGGCCTGCAAAAAACAGAAACGCGTGAGGTGGAAGAGTTTTTTGCAAAAGGACAAAAAGGTTCTTCGGCAATGCCACATAAACGTAATCCGATTGGGTCGGAAAATATGACTGGGATGGCACGGGTAGTTCGTGGTCATGTAGTAACAGCATATGAAAATGTTTCGCTATGGCATGAACGCGATATTTCACATTCCTCTGCTGAACGAGTAATTTTGCCGGATACAACGATTGCCTTGAATTACATGTTGAATCGATTTGGAAATATCGTGAAGAATCTCACTGTATTTCCGGCAAATATGAAGCGGAATATTGATAAAACACACGGCGTTATCTTTTCGCAACGTGTATTGCTTGCACTAATTGACAAGGGCATGACACGTGAAAAGGCATATGATCTTGTACAACCAAAAGCGATGCAAGCATGGGAAACAGAAACCCATTTCAAACAATTAGTTGAAGAAAATGAACAAATAACGAGCAAATTATCACAAGACGAAATAGATGATTGTTTTGATTACACGTACCACTTGAAAAATGTTGATCGAATCTTTGACCGAATTGGCTTGAAATGAGGTGTATAAAGTGAAGGCAGAGCTTTTATATGAAGGGAAGGCAAAGCAAGTATACCGAGCGGAAGGAACATTGGATCAGCTCATTTTATCCTATAAGAACGCTGCAACTGCATTTAATGGAAAAAAGAAAGCGACTTTTGCTGGGAAAGGTAGATTGAATAACGAGATTTCATCGCTTATTTTTCCGTACCTGCAAGCGAAAGAAATCGAAACACATTTTATCGAAAAAGTGAATGAAACAGAGCAGCTTGTCCGGCAAACGGAGATTATTCCATTGGAGGTGGTGGTTCGTAATCTGGCAACTGGCAGTATTACGAGCCGCCTTGGGATTGAAGAGAAGACATCATTCAGCCCACCGATTGTGGAGTTGTTTTATAAGAATGATCGGTTAGATGATCCACTGATAAATGATGAGCATGCGTTATTTTTGAGTAATGTAACGGATTCAGAATTACAAGAAATCAAAGCGAAGGCACGAAAAATTAATGATGCATTAATCGAGCTTTTCAAATCTATTAATCTAACTCTAGTGGATTTCAAACTTGAATTCGGCCGGTTAGCATGCGGATCGATCGTGTTGGCTGATGAAATATCACCAGACACTTGTAGGCTGTGGGACCTGGATACACAGGAAAAGATGGATAAAGACGTATTTCGCCAAGGAACCGGTGATTTGCTTACGGTATACAACGTTATTTTACAACGACTGGAGGGCATAGGATGAAAAAAGTTACCGTGTTTATTACGCTAAAGCAAGGTGTGCTAGACCCACAGGGAAAAGCAATTCAAGATTCATTAAACTCACTTGGGTACCAGGAGGTAGAGCAAGCACGGGTTGGAAAATACCTTGAATTGCATGTGGAAGATAATGAGAACATGGAAGAACGTGTGAACGATATGTGTGAAAAGCTGCTCGCCAATCCAGTCATTGAAGATTATCGTTTTGAGGTGGAGGAGGCTGTTCGCTTGTGAAGTTTGCAGTGATTGTTTTCCCAGGATCAAATTGTGACCGTGACATGTATCATGCGGTGAAAGATGTTCTGAACGAAGAAGCGGATCTTGTCTGGTATGAGAATAGCAATCTGGAAAACTATGACGCGATTCTATTACCTGGTGGATTTTCATATGGGGATTACCTTCGTTCAGGCTCTGTTGCAGCAACATCAGAAGTGATGCAGCAAATTAAAGCACATGCAGCAAAAGGGAAACCAGTGTTAGGTGTTTGTAACGGATTTCAGATCTTACTGGAAGCGGGTCTTTTACCAGGAGCAATGTTACGGAATAAAAATCTTGCATTTATGTGCCATCATGAAGCATTACGTGTAGAAAACAATGCGACGTTGTTTACCAGTGCATATGAAGAAAATGAAATTGTTCATTTTCCGATTGCTCACGGGGAAGGGAACTATTTTTGTGACGAGGCAACACTTCAGCGATTACAGCAAAATAAGCAAATCGTCTTTACGTATGAAAACAATCCTAATGGTTCTGCTGCTGATATTGCTGGGATTACCAATCAACAAGGTAACGTATTAGGGCTTATGCCACATCCTGAGCGTGCAGTTGAAGTGTTGCTTGGCAGTGATGACGGGTTAAAAGTTTTTCAGTCAATGGTTAAAAATTGGAGGGAATCCCATGTTGCAAACGTTTGATATAAGTCCAGAGCAAATCGAGAAAGAAAAACTCTATCAAGAAATGGGGCTTAGTGAGAAGGAATATAACATGGTGAAAGCCATTTTAAAGCGTCGGCCAAATTTCACGGAAACAGGGATTTTTTCCGTGATGTGGTCAGAACATTGCAGTTACAAGACTTCGAAGCCATTATTAAAAAAGTTTCCTACGAAAGCAATGAACGTTTTGCAAGGACCTGGTGAGGGTGCTGGCGTTATTGATATTGGTGATAACCAAGCAGTTGTCTTTAAAATTGAAAGTCACAATCACCCTTCAGCAGTTGAACCGTATCAGGGTGCTGCGACAGGTGTAGGCGGCATTATCCGTGACGTATTTTCCATGGGTGCCCGCCCAATTGCTTTAATGAACTCGCTAAGATTCGGAAATTTAACGTCAGAGCGTGTAAAATATTTGTTTCAAGAAATTGTTCATGGTATTGCCGGTTATGGAAATTGCGTTGGCGTCCCAACAGTTGGCGGTGAGGTTCAATTCGATGAAAGTTATGCCGGGAACCCACTTGTCAATGCGATGTGTGTGGGGCTGATCAATCATGATGAGATTCAAAAAGGGATTGCAGCAGGGGTTGGCAATACCGTACTTTACGCAGGTGCGCCAACAGGCCGGGATGGCATTCATGGTGCGACGTTTGCCTCGGATGATCTGGCAGAAGATGTGAGCATTGATCGTCCAGCTGTTCAAGTTGGTGATCCGTTCATGGAAAAACTATTAATCGAAGCATGTTTGGAAATCATTCATTCTGATGCACTTGTTGGCATGCAGGATATGGGTGCTGCCGGTCTTACATCATCAGCAAGTGAAATGGCAAGTAAAGCAGGAACAGGCATGGAGATGAACCTTGATCTAGTACCACAGCGTGAATTGAACATGAGTGCGTATGAATTAATGTTGTCTGAATCACAAGAGCGTATGTTGCTTGTGGTAAAGAAGGGGCGCGAGCAGGAAATTATCGATGTCTTTGAAAAATATGGGTTGCAAGCTGTTGCAGTTGGTGAGGTGATCGAAGAAAAGACATTCCGCCTACTACATCATACAGAAGTTGTTGCTGACATTCCTGTTGATGCATTAGCAGAAGAGGCTCCTGTCTATCAAATGCCATCTGAAGAGGCGACGTATTTCAGTGAATTTCAGAATATTAGACCTATTATACCGGAAGTAACGGATTACAGCGAAATGCTGAAAAAAATACTCACACAGCCAACGATTGCAAGCAAAGAATGGGTTTACGACCAATACGATTCCATGGTGCAAACGAATACCGTTGTAACACCTGGATCAGACGCAGCAATTGTAAGAATCAAAGGAACCAAAAAAGCGTTAGCGATTACAACAGATTGCAATTCTCGTTATATTTACTTGGATCCGGAAACTGGTGGGAAAATTGCGGTTGCCGAAGCAGCTCGAAATATTGTTTGTTCCGGTGCGAAACCATTAGGACTTACAGACGGCCTTAATTTCGGTAATCCAACGAAGCCAGACATCTTTTGGCAAATGGAAAAAAGTATTGATGGAATGAGTGACGCCTGTCGGGTTTTGAAAACACCGGTTGTCAGTGGAAATGTCTCCTTATATAACGAATCAAACGGAAAGGCGATTTTTCCAACCCCTGTTGTTGGGATGGTCGGCTTGCTTGAATCGTTGGAACACCTTACACCAAGCCATTTTCAACAAGCGGGTGATGCCATATTCTTAATTGGTGAAACGAGGGCAGAGTTTGGTGGTAGCGAACTGCAACATGTACTGGCGGATGATGCTACAGATAAAATTTATTCTGGAAAGGCACCAATGATTGATTTGCAAGTGGAGGAGAAACGACAAACACAGTTGCTGGATGCCATTCATCAAGGTGTTGTTCAATCTGCACATGACGTAGCTGAAGGTGGGCTGGCGATCGCATTGGCGGAAAGTGTGTTTCATGATAAAGGATTAGGAGTCATCACTTATTTATCCGGAGATATGACGGTTGCGCTATTCAGTGAAACCCAATCACGTTTCCTTGTGTCAGTAAAACCAGAAGATGAAGAGCGATTTAAAGAACTGGTTACTGATGCTCGTCAAATCGGTGTTGTAACAGATGACTATACGTATGCTGTTGTCGGGAATGGCAAAAAGGTCATTGAGGAAAATGTCGATACACTTTGCAAACGTTGGAAAGGAGCTATTTCATGCTTGCTGAAATCAAAGGCTTAAACGAAGAATGTGGCGTTTTTGGAATTTGGGGTCATGAGAAAGCAGCAGAAATGACGTATTATGGTTTGCACGCCCTTCAGCATCGTGGGCAAGACGGTGCTGGAGTTGTAACAAGCGATGGGAACAACCTTAAGATTCATAAAGACTTGGGACTTGTGAACGATGTGTTTAAACATGCTAATTTTGATGAGTTACAAGGTCATGCAGCGATCGGGCATGTTCGGTATGCGACGCAAGGTGATGGTGGTATAGCGAACATTCAACCACTATTATTCCGTTCACAGACAGGGAGTATCGCTTTAGCCCATAACGGAAATATCATGAATGCACATAAACTTCGCGGTGAACTGGAGCATGAGGGAAGTATTTTACAAACAACGTCAGACACTGAAGTTTTAGCGCATTTGATCCGACGGAATGGATCAGATGATTTTGAAACAGCTTTAATGGAGGCACTACGAAGTTTAATTGGAGCATATGCATTCTTAATCATGAAGGAAAACAAGTTGTACGTTGCAACAGACCCAAGAGGTTTACGACCACTTTCGATTGGCAGGCTTGGAGATGCATATGTAGTGGCATCGGAAACGTGCGCATTTGATTTAATCGGTGCAACGTTTGAACGCGAAGTTATTCCGGGTGAGTTAGTCATAATTGATAATCATGGCCTGTCAGCTAGAAAATTTGCTGAACCAGAGCCACGGACCATGTGTGCAATGGAGTATGTTTATTTTTCAAGGCCGGATAGTGATGTGAATCAGGTGAATGTCCATGCTTCACGCAAAAAAATGGGAATTGAATTAGCGAAAGAAGCACCAGTGCAAGCAGACGTTGTGACTGGTGTGCCGGATTCAAGTATATCAGCAGCAATTGGTTATGCGGAACAACTTGGCTTACCATACGAAATTGGTTTAATTAAAAATCGTTATGTCGGCAGGACGTTTATTCAGCCATCACAAGAACTTCGTGAACAAGGGGTGAAATTGAAATTGTCGCCTGTTCGGGGAATCGTGGAAGGCAAACGCGTCATTATGATCGATGACTCAATTGTTAGAGGGACAACAAGTAAACGAATTGTCCGAATGTTGAAAGAAGCGGGTGCTACAGAGGTGCATGTGCGCATTGCTTCACCACCAATTACGAATCCGTGTTATTACGGGATTGACATGTCAACTCGTGATGAACTGATTGCCGCAAACTATTCATTAGAGGGGATTGCCAAATTGATCGGTGCGGATAGTTTAGCTTATCTATCAGAAAGCGGATTAGAGCGAGCAATTATACATGAAGAACTACCTAACCAAGGAATTTGCAAAGCCTGTTTTACTGGAAACTACCCAGTCGTTGAAAATCAGGGACAATCCCCCGTTACACTAACACGGTAAAGTGATGGGGAAAAGTCCAAAAAGGAGGGTATCAATTGGCCAATCGTTATAAAGATGCTGGTGTTGACGTGGAAAAAGGCTATCAAGCTGTCGAACGAATGAAAAAGCACATTGCGAAAACAAATCGGAAAGAGGTGCTTGGTAGTGTCGGGGCATTTGCAGGCTTGTTTGACCTAAGTGGATTCCACTATAAGGAACCAGTACTTGTTTCTGGAACAGACGGTGTTGGTACGAAATTAAAATTGGCACATCAACTCAACAAGCATGATTCCATTGGGATTGATCTAGTCGCTATGTGTGTTAATGATATTGTCGCTCAAGGCGCACAGCCATTATTTTTTCTTGACTACATTGCTTGTGGCAAAAATGACCCGGCAATGATGGAACGTATTGTAGAGGGTGTTGCAGAAGGTTGTACACAATCAGGAGCTGCACTAATCGGTGGAGAGACTGCTGAAATGCCTGGGATGTACCAAGAAAATGAATACGATTTAGCAGGTTTTGCTGTTGGAATTGCTGAAAAATCTAAGCTCATTACTGGAGAGTCCATTAAAGCAGGTGATCGTGTCATCGGTTTGTCTTCCAGTGGAGTTCATTCCAATGGATATTCTCTTGTTCGAAAACTTGTAGAAGGCCTTGATCTTACTAAACAGTATAGTGGTTTAACGAAATCTCTAGGTGATGTGCTATTGGAGCCTACGAAAATATATGCCAACGCAATTCGTTCGTTAATGGAAAGTGTGGAGATAAAAGGAATTTCCCACATTACGGGTGGGGGATTTTATGAAAACTTGCCAAGGATGCTGCCAAATGGAATGGGAGTTTCCATCGATTGTAATGACTGGGAAAAACCAGCGATATTTTCCTTCTTAGAAGATGTTGGCAACATATCGGACGATGAAATGTATGGCATATTTAACATGGGGATTGGCATGGCGCTCGTTGTTGAAAAAAGCGATACGGATCGTGCGCTTGCCGTGTTACGTGAGAATGGGGAAGAAGCAAGCCAGATCGGGATGGTGACGGATAGTGAAGGGGTGCAATTTGATTCATGAATAATGTGAAGGCAGCGGTATTTGCCTCTGGAACGGGAAGTAATTTTCAAGCCATCATGGAAACTGCGATGGAAGGGAAGCTGGCATGTGATATTGTGCTGCTCGTTTGTGATAGGCCGGGCGCTGAAGTTATTGAAAAGGCAAAAGAATTCGGGGTTTCAACATTTGTGTTTAACCCAAAGCATTTTCCTTCTAAAGAAGCACATGAGCAAGAAGTGGTGGACAAATTGAAGTTCATGGATGTGGAGTGGATTTTCCTAGCGGGATATATGCGAATTATTGGACCTACATTGCGTAACCAATTTGAAAAAAAGATTGTGAATATCCATCCATCCTTATTGCCGGCATTTCCCGGAAAAGATGCGATTGGGCAGGCATTTTCTGCTCGCGCAAAGACCACCGGGGTAACGATTCATTATGTTGATGCGGGAATGGATACGGGTCCAATCATCGCTCAACAGGAAGTTGAAATTTTACCGGATGATACAAAGGAAGCACTACAAGAAAAAATTCAACGAGTTGAACATCGATTGTATCCTGAAATAATCAATCAAATTATAGACGGGGCATTTTTCGGATAGATTGGGACTGCAATACTCGTACCATCGGAAACATTTGTTGTTTTTTACACAAAAGATATAAAATGCGACGTAGTAAAATTCTCTTTTGTGACACTTTCTCACCGTTCTAATAGTTGAGTGCTTGAGTTCCGCTTCGGCAGAATACTTCGCTTTCCGCGGGCACGGCTTCAGTCTCCTCGCGGAAAAACCGCCGCTGCGGGGTCTTCAGACTCGTGCTGTTCCCGCAGGACAAGAAAAGCTTCGGCAGCGTTACATCGCACGCAGAAAATGGATCTTTATTTTCAAGGAGTCTACGTATTCTGACTCCGCTGGTAGTGGTGTGCTTATTATCGAAAGGGAAAGCCATGGAATCTACATTACACGGACTTTTACACAGAAAGCTATTCTAGGCTGCGGAAAAATATGGGACACCCCGAAAATGAAATACACATTTTCTTTGTGCGGTGAAGACTCAAGGATGCCTTCAAGTCCCATGGTAAAAGGAACAGTGAAGACCCCGCAAGACAAGGAAGGCTTCGTCAACGATACATCTTCGTGAGAAAAAGTACTTTTCATTTTGAGGAGTCGACTGCCTTCCGCTTTAATCAACTATATTAAAAATAGATGTTTGAAATTGCAACGCACTAAATGCCAGCGGAGGAAATACACGGAGACTCCTGGGGGAGGAAAGGCATCGGTGAGACCCCGCAGTGCGGTAGCACGAGGAGGCTCAACAGCCGCCCCCGGAAAGCGAAGTGTATTTCCGTAGCGGTGTAAGAGCACCAGTCATTGTCTCGGATAGTATATAACTTTCTATAAACTATCAAATTTAAAAAGTAACAATCCATACGAAAACAGCTTTAGACAAAAAATAGGGAGTGTTTTGATGAAAAAGCGAGCGTTAATCAGTGTATCCAATAAACAAAACATCGAAACTTTTGCAAAAGGTCTCATCGAGCATGGTTATGAAATCATTTCGACTGGAGGAACGTTAAAGGCAATCCAAAATGCTGGTATTGATGCTAAAGCAGTCGAAGAAATAACCGGATTCCCGGAAGTTTTGGATGGCAGGGTAAAGACATTGCATCCATTTATACATGGGGGATTGCTAGCAGACAGAGAAAACGTTCATCATATAGAGCAGCTTAATGAACATGCTATCACTCCGATTGATATGGTTGTGGTCAATTTATATCCATTCAAGCAAACACTTGAGAAAGAAGGCGTTACGGAAGCGGATATCGTAGAAAACATTGACATTGGTGGCCCGACAATGCTACGCGCTGCTGCGAAAAATTTCGCACATGTTACGGTTGTTGTTGACCCAAGTGATTATGATTCCATATTGGAAGATTTACAAAATGCTAGTTTAGATGAGGCAAAACGTAAACAGTTAGCAGCAAAAGTCTTTCGCCATACAGCGAACTATGACGCGATGATTGCGAATTATTTTACGGAAGAGTCTTTCCCTGAGGTACTGACAACTACATATGAAAAAGTTCAAACGTTACGTTATGGAGAAAATCCGCATCAAACGGCAGCATTTTATCGAGATGCTCGTACTGTTGCAGGAAGTCTGGCAACAGCTCAACAGCTACATGGCAAGGAACTATCTTATAACAATATCCAAGACGCAAATGCAGCACTGGAAATTATTGCTGATTATGATGAACCGACAGCTGTTGCGGTTAAACATATGAACCCATGTGGTATTGGCATTGGTGATACGATCGATACAGCTTTTGCCAGAGCTTATGATGCAGATCCGATTTCGATTTTTGGCGGAATTGTTGTCTGCAACCGGGAAATTAATCTAGCAACAGCAGAACAGTTAAGCAATATATTCCTAGAAATTGTGATTGCACCGCATTTTACGGAGGATGCACTTGAACAATTAACGAAAAAGAAAAATATCCGTCTACTAGAACTAGATCTGGCACGCGATCATATAGGTAAACAAAAAATAACGAGTGTCATGGGCGGAATTCTCGTTCAGGATTATGATATTGGGAAGGTTAAGGAGGCGGATTTACAGTTTGCAACAAACCGTAAGCCGACAACAAAAGAATTAGAAAATCTATTATTTGCCTGGAAAGCGGTCAAACATGTGAAATCAAATGCCATTGTTTTAGCAAAGGAAAATCAAACGATCGGTGTTGGTGCAGGGCAGATGAATCGTGTTGGCGCAGCAAGAATAGCGATGGAGCAAGCGGGTGACAAAGTGAAAGGTGCTGTGATGGCTTCTGATGCATTTTTCCCTATGCCGGATACGGTGGAAGCTGCGGCTGAATCTGGTATTACAGCCATTATCCAGCCTGGTGGGTCAAAACGGGATCAGGATTCGATTGATGTGTGTAATGAATATGGGATCGCGATGGTTTTCACTGGCATGCGCCATTTTAAACATTAATACCACTCAGGGGGCGTTTAGATGAATATATTAGTTGTTGGACGTGGTGGTCGTGAGCATAGTATTGTGATGCAACTGGCCAAAGATAAGAAGGTCACAAAGCTTTATGCAGCACCTGGAAATGGTGGGATGGAAGAACAGGCGACATGTGTTGCGATTGATGAAATGGATATTGATTGTTTAGTAGACTTTGCCAAACAGGAAGCGATCGATCTTACTATTGTCGGCCCAGAAAACCCGCTAAATGCTGGAATTGCGAACCGTTTTCAGGAAGAAGGGTTGGCAATATTTGCGCCAACGAAGGAAGCGGCCCTTTTGGAAGGGAGTAAACGATTTGCCAAAGAATTTATGAAAAAGTACGATATTCCAACAGCTGATTATGCGACGTTTTCGGATGCTATTGAAGCTAAAAAATATATTATCGAAAAAGGTGCACCAATCGTGATTAAAGCAGATGGACTTGCGGCGGGAAAAGGCGTTGTTGTAGCGGAAACGGAAGTACAGGCATTGCAAGCGGTTGATGAAATGCTTATTGAACGAACATTTGCCGAAGCAGGTACAACGATTGTCATTGAGAAATGTTTAACTGGTCCAGAGTTTTCGCTCATGGCATTCGTCCATGAAGGCGATGTCTATCCAATGATTCCGGCACGAGACCATAAACGTGCGTTTGATAATGATAAAGGGCCGAACACCGGTGGAATGGGAGCATATGCGCCAGTTTCTGAAATTTCAGGGGATACATTAGTCTATACCTACCGTGAAATTTTACAAAAAACAGCTGCAGGATTAATCAATGAAGGTCGTCCATTTACAGGAATTTTATATGCCGGATTAATGATAACTGCAGAAGGTCCAAAAGTAATTGAGTTTAACACGCGCTTTGGTGATCCGGAAACACAGGTGGTATTACCATTGTTGATGAATAACCTTCTTGACGTTATCGTAGATGTCATGAACGGACGAAATCCTAAGCTTGAGTGGGAAGAGAATTTCTGTGCAGGTGTTGTTGTGGCTTCGAAGGGTTATCCTGCATCTTATAAAAAAGGAATATCGCTACCGCAAATCCAAACACATGGGAATTGTTTTGTGGCACATGCAGGTACAAAGCGATTAGGAAATGAATTTGTATCTGACGGTGGTAGGATACTGTTAGTAGGTTCTAAAAACGACTCTCATGAAGGTGCAATTGAAGCGGTATACCAAACGCTGGTGCCAATTGAAAAAATAGATGAATTTTTTTATCGAACAGATATAGGAAAACAAAACATAAGTACCTTTTAAAAGAGTTTTCGTAACATATTTCCTTGATCAATAATGTAAGATAGTAGTATAGTGAGTAAACGAAACAATAGCTGATTACAATTAATCAGCTATTGTTTCGTTTCGCTTCCGTTTTTGCTTCCAAGCAGTTGTCACAAAAAATTCACTGCATTTCACAAAAACTTTACAGTATGAAAGCGGTTTATATGGTAAAATAGAGGAAATTAAAAATTGGAGAGTTGCTTTATGCTAGAAAACGGTTATTATTGGCGGAATCGCGAGCTGCGCGAACATGTTGCTGTGATTGATGGCAAGGTAACACCAACACTTGTATTGAAAAACAGCACGTATTTAAATACATTCACGAAACAATGGTTGCAAGCAAATATTTGGATTTTAAATGATCGAATTGTATATGTAGGTGAAATGTTACCAGAGAATCAATCCACAACAGAAATCATAGACTGCGAGAATTACTATCTTGTACCAGGTTATATTGAACCACATGCACACCCATTTCAGTTATACAATCCTGAAGAGTTGGCCCTTTATGCAGCTAAATTCGGGACAACAACGTTAATCAATGACAATTTAATGTGGCAATTTTTACTTAACAAAAAGAAAGCGTTTTCTTTGATAGAAGAATTTAATCGAATGCCGGTTTCTATGTATTGGTGGGCGCGTTTTGATTCACAAACGGCATTGCAAGATGAAGAAGCTTATTTTAACAGTGAGGATGTGCTGGATTGGTTATCTCATCCTGCTGTTATTCAAGGGGGAGAGTTAACATCTTGGCCTAATTTACTTGCTGGTGATGATAGGTTGCTATATTGGATGCAAGAATCAAAGAATAAGGGGAAACCGATCGAGGGACATCTTCCAGGTGCATCGGAAGGGACATTAACGAAGATGAAACTACTCGGTGTTACAGCCGATCATGAGTCGATGACAGGAGCTGAAGCAATTAAACGATTGCAACTAGGGTATCAAGTAGGGTTAAGGCATTCTTCGATTAGACCAGACTTGCCTAAGCTATTAGACGAAATACTAGCAGAAAATATTACTACATTTGAAAATATCACAATGACAACAGATGGTGCAACACCTGCTTTTTATGAACAAGGCGTAATAAATATCTGTCTTGAAATAGCAATTAAAAAGGGAGTTCCACTTGAAGAGGCCTATGGTATGGCCACTTATAACGTAGCAAAACATTACGGAATTGCGGAACAGTTAGGAAGTATTGCACCCGGCCGCATTGCCCATATTAATATTTTACAGGAAAAAGATAATCCACATCCTATCAGTGTATTAGCAAAAGGCAAATGGATAAAAAAGGATAATGTAGCACAAACGGTACCATCACATATCGATTGGAATAACTACAACATAGGTTCGCTACAACTTGATTGGGATTTACAAATGAGTGATTTACAATTCTCTGTTCCAATTGGACTTGATATGGTCAATGATGTCATTATTAAACCATATGCAATTGAAACAGATGTTACGCTTGATGTATTGCCTGATCAATATGGTGATGCATTTCTATTATTGATAGACCGTAATGGGGAATGGCGTGTGAACACAACATTGCGCGGCTTTACAGATCGTCTTGGTGCCATTGTCAGCTCATATACTGCGACAGGGGATCTCGTTTGTATCGGAAAAAGTAAACAGGATATGTTAATTGCTTGGCAACGTTTAAAAGAAATTGGTGGGGGGATTGTTCTCGTTCATCAAGGTGAAATTATCTTTGAATTGCCATTACAACTTGGCGGAACCATGTATGATGGTAAAATGGAAGAGTTAATTGAGAAGGAAAAACAATTAAAAACGTTGCTACAAGAGTTTGGCTATCGCTTTGGCGACCCTGTTTATTCCATATTATTTCTTTCCTCAACCCATTTGCCATATATACGGATCACACAGAAAGGGATAATTGATGTAAAAAAACGGGGGGTACTCTTTCCTGCGATAATGCGTTAACGTATAATAGAACATGTTCAGAAAGTCATCAAAGAAAGGAAGCTGATCAAAAAGAACTTTTTAATAAAGGTGTGTTTTGGATAATGAAAAAAAGGCTTTTATGTACGATTCTAGTAATCTTTGCACTGCTTGTAGGCTGTTCCGATGATAAGGAGAAAACAGAAGACAATGAGTCAAAGGAAAATGCTGTGGAAGAAAAAACAGATCGGCCTGAAAAAATGGAGCACGTTTATCCTTTGACAGGTATTGGAACAAATGAAAATGCGAATGATCGAATTGTTGGTGTGATGATTAATAACCATACAAATGCACGCCCGCAAACTGGTTTGTCCAAAGCAGATATGGTCTTTGAGATTTTAGCAGAAGGAAGAATTACGCGCTTCCTAGCATTGTATCAAAGTGAAAAGCCAGATGTTGTCGGGCCAGTACGTAGTGCGCGGGAGTATTATTTTGAATTAGCGGATGCCTACAATGCGTTGTATGTCTATCATGGTGCAGCTACCTTCGTCAATGAAATGATTGATAAACGCGGGATTGAGTATTTAGATGGCTTTCATCATGATAATGACGGAAAGCTGTTTAAGCGGGAATCTTTCCGTGAAGCACCACACAATTCCTATTTGCTTTTCGATGCAGTTTATGATGCAGCCGAGGAAAAGGGATACGATATAACTGCAGCATATGAGCCGTTACTATTTTTAACAAAAAATGAAATTAAGGATCTCGCCGGTGAATCTGCACAGCATATTGAAATCGATTATTCGAAAAACAATATAATGGAAATTGTTGAATTTGATTATGATAAAAAGAGTGAAAAATACACACGATTCAATGATCGGGAAAAAACAGTCGAATTAAATACAGATGAGCCCATACAGGTTGATAATGTATTTGTCGTTCAAACCCATCATGAGGTTATCGATGATGCTGGTCGCCGTGCTGTTGATATGGAATCTGGTGGAGATGCGCTTTTACTACAAAGAGGAAAAGTTCAACAGGTTCAGTGGGAAAACAAAGACGGTAGAATTATTCCTGTGAAGAATGGTAAACCAGTTGGCTTTGTACCAGGAAAGACGTGGATAAATGTTGTCCCAGATAGTCCAGGTATTGATAGTTCCGTAACTGTGTCAAATTAGAAGAAAGCAGGTGTATACCGTGCAAATTGATAAATTACGTGGAAAGCAATTAGACCAATTATTTGATGCTATCCTTTCACTAAATTCCAGGGAAGAATGTTATCGTTTTTTTGACGATATCGCAACAATGTCTGAAATTCATTCCATTGCTCAGCGCCTGCAAGTGGCGAAAATGCTAATCGAAGGTCATACTTATAATGTGATTGAAAAAGAAACAAATGCTTCAACCGCAACGATTTCGCGTGTGCGAAGGTGCATTAATTTTGGTAATGACGGGTATCAGATGGTGCTTGAGCGAATTTTGGATGACGATGATGATAAATAGGAATGTCGCTGCTATAGGTAGCGGCATTTTTTCCAATCGAAATGTATTAACAGCCTATACGAAAAGGCCATCACAAAAGATAAACAGAAACTCACAATCTAGGCGGTGTGTGGTTACTACAAATCCACGGGCCCATCCACATATTTTACCTTCCATGTATTGCCTGCATACCAATTCCACCAAGAAACAAAAAACATTTCCCTTTATCCTAAATTTCATGCTTGATTTTTGCTATAATAAACTAATGGATTATGATAATGGAGGATTAGACCTTTGTATAAAGAAATGAATGAATGGAAGCACCTATTTAAGCTGGATCCAGCTAAAGAGATTTCTGATGATCAGTTGGATAAATTATGTGAATCCGGAACAGATGCGATCATTGTTGGGGGTACCGACCATGTCACATTGGATGGCGTGTTAGATCTATTGTCTCGAATACGTCGGCACACTGTTCCATGTATATTGGAAATATCGACATTGGACGCATTAACACCTGGGTTTGATTATTATTATATTCCCATGGTGATGAATTCAACGGAGAAAAAATGGATGATGGATATACAACATCAAGCCATTAAACAGTATAAAGAGATTATGAATTGGGACGAAATTTTTGTTGAAGGGTATTGTATTTTAAATGAACAAGCAAAGGCCTTCACCAAAACAAAGTGTGAACTGCCTGATACGGATGACGTGATTGCATATGCCTACATGGCTGAGCATGTGTTTCATTTGCCGATTTTTTATTTGGAATACAGTGGGACATATGGCTATCCAGAGCTTGTGAGACAAGTGAAAAGTCAACTGAATGACACATTGCTTTTCTACGGTGGCGGAATTGAAAATAGCCTGCAAGCAGCTGAAATGAAGGAACATGCGGATGTCATTATTGTTGGCAACAGTATTTATACAAATTTTAAACAAGCTCTAAAGACAGTTAAAGCTGTAAACGATTAAAGGGGTGTTAGTTGTGAGTCAAACAATGGATGACTTACTCAAAGGACTGAATAAAGAACAGCAAATAGCTGTTAAGCATACAGATGGACCGTTATTAATTATGGCAGGTGCAGGTAGTGGTAAAACACGGGTGCTAACGCATCGCATCGCCTATTTACTAAGTGAAAAAGACGTTGCACCGCGAAATGTTTTGGCGATTACATTTACGAATAAAGCGGCACGAGAAATGAAAGACCGTGTGAAACGATTAGTTGGCATGGATAGTGAGCAAATTTGGGTGTCAACGTTTCACTCGATGTGTGTACGAATCCTGCGTCGCGACATTGACCGAATTGGATACAATCGTAATTTTACAATTTTAGACAGTAGTGATCAGCTATCCGTCATTAAACAAATCTTAAAGAATCTTAATATTGACCCGAAGAAGTTCGAACCACGGGCAATGCTGGGACAAATTAGTTCGGCAAAAAATGAATTGATCACACCGGAAGCCTTTAATGCAAAGGTTGGTAACTTCTATGAACGGCAAGTAGGACAAGTATATGCCGCTTATCAAAAAATACTGCAAAAAAACCAATCCTTAGATTTTGATGATTTAATCATGCAAACCATACATTTATTTAAACGTGTTCCGGAAGTGTTGGAATATTACCAGCGCCGTTTTCAATATATTCATGTGGACGAGTATCAGGATACGAACCACGCACAATACTATTTAGTAAAACAACTGGCGAATCGTTTTCAGAATCTCTGTGTTGTCGGTGATTCCGATCAATCAATTTACCGTTGGCGTGGGGCAGATATCCAAAATATTTTATCCTTTGAGAAGGATTACCCTACAGCACGAACAGTATTCTTAGAACAAAATTATCGCTCAACGAAAGCAATATTGGAAGCGGCAAATAAAGTGATTCAAAATAACCCTGGACGTAAGCCGAAAACTCTTTGGACGGAGAACGATGACGGGGAACATATCAATTATTTCCAAGGGGCAACCGAGCAAGAAGAGGCATTATTCGTTACAGATAAAATTCAAGAGCTAATACGAGAAAGTGGCTTTTCGCCTAATGAGATTGCTATTTTATACCGGACAAATGCTCAATCCCGTGCCATTGAAGCAACTTTGATGAAGTCGAACATTTCCTATCAAATGGTTGGTGGGCAAAAGTTCTATGAGCGTAAGGAAATTAAAGATTTAACATCATATTTACGCTTAATTACCAACCCGGATGATGATATTAGCTTTGAACGAGTTGTAAACGTACCGAAGCGAGGAGTTGGGAAAACATCGATTGATCGCTTGCGAGACTACGCAACAAAACATGACCTATCATTTTATGAAGCTGTGAAGGAAGTTGATTTTACTGGCGTTTCCAAAAAGGCTGCCAATGCATTGGATGAATTTGCGACACTCATTCGCACGTTAACACAGCAACAGGAATTTTTAACGGCTACAGATATGGTTGAAGCAGTGCTTGAACGAACAGGCTATGAAAAAATGCTGAAAACTGAAAACACACTTGAATCGCAAAGTCGCCTGGAAAACTTAGAAGAGTTTATGACTGTTACCCAGGACTTTGAAAAGGCAAGTGAGGATAAAACACTCGTTGCCTTCCTAACTGATTTAGCGTTGATTGCTGATATTGACAAGGTTGATGAGGAAGATCCAAATAATGAAGAAAAAATTACGCTGATGACATTACATGCGGCAAAGGGGTTAGAATTTCCTGTTGTTTTTTTGATTGGAATGGAAGAAAACGTATTTCCACATAGCCGTTCGATGTTTGATAATGATGAAATGGAAGAAGAGCGCCGTCTTGCTTACGTAGGAATAACCCGGGCAGAGAAGGAACTTTATTTGACCCATGCCAAAATGCGTACGCTATATGGTCGCACCAATATGAACCCAATCAGCCGGTTTATTAATGAAATTCCGGAAGATCTGATTGATGGGATTGAACAAGCACGTCAATCTATGTTCGGTGGATCAATTGCCCAAAAGAATACTGGAAACGCTCCTATTGCTCCTTTGAAACGAAAAGCAGAGCGACAACAGCAGACTACAGGTGCGGAAGGTAAAACATGGATGCCTGGTGATAAAGCAAACCATAAAAAGTGGGGTGTTGGAACCGTCGTTAAAGTGCAAGGAGAAGGAGATGCGATGGAACTTGATATTGCTTTTCCAGCACCAACCGGAATCAAACGACTATTAGCAAAATTTGCACCAATAACGAAACAATAGGGAGTTGCTTGATGAATGGATAAACAACAAGCACAAGAAAAGATAGATGCATTAAAAGAATTGTTACATCAATATGGCTATGAGTATTATGTTCTGGATAAACCGAGTGTGCCTGATTCGGAATATGATCAAAAGTTACGTGAACTGCAGGAACTAGAAGCGGCTTATCCAGAGCTTGTTACGGCTGATTCACCGACCCAGCGTGTTGGTGCCGAACCACTGGAGGCCTTTCAAAAAGTGCAGCACAATATCCCAATGCTGAGCCTGGGAAATGCGTTCAATGCGGATGAATTACGTGACTTTGCCAGACGAGCATCAGAAGGTACAGACAAACCAATTTCGTTCGTTTGTGAATTAAAAATTGATGGGTTAGCCATTTCGCTATTGTATGAAGAAGGAAAATTTGTTCGTGGAGCAACACGCGGTGATGGAACAACTGGGGAAGATATTACAAGCAATCTAAGGACAATTCGCAGTATCCCGTTAATAATTAAAGATAAAGATACAATTGAGGTCCGTGGGGAGGCGTTTATGCCACATAAATCCTTCCTTGCTTTAAATGAAAAACGTGACGAAAATGGAGAAGAGCCATTTGCTAATCCGCGGAATGCAGCGGCAGGGTCATTACGACAGCTTGATCCCAAAATTGCCGCAAAACGTAATTTGGATATATTTTTATATGGTGTTGGCGAATGGGAAACAGGAACAATCCAATCCCATAGTGAACGGCTTGCATATTTGAAAGAGTTGGGGTTCAAAACGAATCCGGAATGGCGCAAATGCCAAACGATTGATGAGGTAATTGACTATGTCGAGTACTGGACTGCAGAACGACCTAATTTGAATTATGAAATCGATGGTATTGTCGTCAAAGTGGACAATTTAGATCAGCAAGAAGAGCTAGGATATACAGCAAAAAGTCCCCGCTGGGCAATTGCGTATAAATTTCCTGCTGAAGAAGTAATCACAACGTTAACAGATATTGAACTAAGTGTTGGCCGGACAGGAGTTATTACACCAACAGCAATACTTGATGCTGTTAAAGTTGCGGGTACAACCGTAAAGCGGGCTTCTTTGCATAATGAGGATTTAATTCGTGCCAAGGATATTCGCATTGGTGACACGGTTGTGATTAAGAAAGCTGGAGATATCATTCCGGAAGTTGTTCGGGTTGTTGAGGAAAAACGCACAGGCAAAGAAGAAGAATTTCATATGCCAACAACATGTCCAGCATGTGGAAGCGAATTGGTCCGTTTGGAAGAAGAAGTGGCATTGCGCTGTATCAACCCTAATTGCCCTGCACAGTTAAAAGAAGGGCTTATCCATTTTGTTTCACGCAATGCGATGAATATTGATGGATTAGGTGAAAAAGTAATTATTCAACTTTTCCAAGAAAAATTAATTCAAACAATCGCCGACATTTATCGATTGAATCGAGAAGACTTGCTGAAATTGGAACGGATGGGCGAAAAATCGGTTGATAATTTGTTACATGCGATTGAGGTATCTAAAGAGAACTCGATTGAACGGTTATTATTCGGCCTTGGGATCCGCTTTGTCGGTGCAAAGGCTGCAAAAACACTTGCGCAACAATTTGAAACAATCGATAACTTACAGCGAGCATCCTATGATGAACTAATTGCAGTTGATGAGATCGGAGAAAAAATGGCGGATTCGATTGCCCATTATTTTTCGGAGCAAGAAGTATCAGACCTACTTCAAGAATTAAGAGAACTAGGTGTGAACATGGAATATACCGGTGTAAAACGGTCAGATCAAACGGGAGAGACCATTTTTTCTGGAAAAACTGTTGTACTGACAGGGAAGATGGAACATTATACGCGGCAAGAAGCAAAAGAAAAGATAGAGGATATGGGCGGTTCTGTAACTGGAAGTGTCAGTAAAAAGACAGATATTGTCATTGCTGGTGAAGATGCTGGATCTAAATTTGAAAAAGCACAGAAACTAGGTGTGACGATATGGGATGAACAACAGCTAAGAGAAGCCTTAAATGATTAGGAGTGGGAGTCATGAAGAAATTATGTGCAATTCTCCTATGCACGCTCCTGTTACTTGCGAGCTGTGCACCAAAAATGAACGAGGATGAAGTGGTCCAGAAGAAGGACGAAACAACCAACAAGGAGCCGTCGATTGTTCCTAGCTATCAACTTTCTGAAGAGACATACAAGATGGTCCTACCATATAAAGTAAGTAAAGCTAGAGGGGTTATTGTCAAACAGATGGGAAATCGTTTAGACATTGATGAAATGGAGGAAGGTTTACGACGCCATTCAAAAGCAGTTTACGACCCGGAAAAGTATTATTTTCAGGAAGGCCAATACTTGGACGAGGATACGGTATATAGTTGGCTAGAAAGGAAGTATACGAAGGAACAGTTAGCCGAAAAAGTTGAGGCTAAAGTAAACGATCTTAAAGCGAGAGGCAGAAACATTGATAAAAAAGCAATAGAAAAAGAATTGCAGCAAGGACTGAATCCTAAACTGGCAGATGAAGATGAATACGATGAAAAAGCGAATAAGGCTAATCCAACCTATTTATCTCATATTTTAGAGCAGGACTTTCTCAAGAAAAATGAGGATAACAGCGCTGAATTAGTCGGGATTTCAATTGGACTTGCGTTAAAATCAGTCTACCGTTTCCAAAAAGAAGAGTATGGACCATATTTTCACAAAGAAATCTCTAAAGAAGAGATGCTTAAACAAGGGAAAAAAATGGCGCAAACGATTCTGGAACGGATACGGAAAATGGATAAATTAAAAAATGTGCCTGTTATGATTGCACTGTATCGCGAGGAGGATCAAGGGTCTCCTGTACCAGGTAATTATGTAGCAAAAACGGCTGTAAGTGGTGATGAATCAACAATTGATGATTGGGAAAGCATCAAAGAAGATAATGTTTTGTTTCCAGATGAGGATTCAGAAGAAAAGTACTTTGATGATAACAAGCTTGTTGAAGATTTTGGCAAAGAAATCCAAAAGTTTTTCCCGAATTATGTTGGTGTCATCGGTGAGGGATTTTATATAAATGAAGAACTAAAAAAACTTACCCTCGAGATACCAATTGAGTTTTATGGTAAAGGGGAAGTAATTGGCTTTACCCAGTATACGTACGGATTGATTAAAGAGATGTTTCCCGATTATTATGACCTGGAAGTCAAGGTCATGACAAACAATAATGTGGAAAGTATTATTCACCGCAATGCTGGTGAAAGTGATCCAACTGTTCGCATTTTTAATTAATTAGTTTAAAATTATTGAACTGTTTTTTCAATTCGGTTAGAATATGGATGGATACGCTCCATCCATATTTTTTATGAAAACGCAATCATTGGAGTAATATTGGATATTTATTGGGAGGTTTTTTATATGGCAGTAGTACCGTACAAGCATGAACCTTTTACAGATTTCACCGTAGAAGAAAACAAGAAATTAATGCAGGAAGCAATTAAACAGGTCGAAGCTGATCTTGGTGGGGAATATCCACTTATTATTGGTGGTGAACGTATTACAACAGAGGATAAGATTGTCTCTGTTAATCCGGCGAATAAAGAAGAAGTTATTGGGTATGTATCCAAGGCAAATAAAGAATTAGCTGAAAAAGCAATGAAAGTAGCCGATGAAACATTTGAAACATGGAGAAAATCGAAACCAGAAGTTCGGGCAGACATTTTATTCCGTGCAGCAGCAATTGTTCGTCGTCGTAAGTTGGAATTCACTGCACACTTAATTAAAGAAGGTGGAAAACCATGGAAGGAAGCCGATGCCGATGTTGCAGAGGGAATTGACTTCTTGGAATACTATGGTCGCCAAATGCTGAAAATTAAAGATGGTGCTGAAGTAAACAGCCGTCCAATTGAGCACAATCAATTCAACTATATTCCATTAGGTGTTGGTGTTGTTATTTCACCATGGAATTTCCTGTTTGCAATTATGACAGGTACAACGGTTGCAGCAATGGTTACTGGTAACACAGTATTGTTGAAACCAGCAAGTACAACACCTGTTATCGCATATAAATTGATGGAAGTGTTAGAAGAAGCAGGTATGCCAGCAGGGGTTATCAACTATATTCCTGGTCCAGGAAGTGAGGTTGGGGATTATCTAGTTGATCATCCACGTACACGATTTGTAAGTTTCACTGGTTCACGTGATGTTGGTACACGAATTTTCGAACGCGCTGCAGTTGTACATGAAGGACAAAAATGGTTGAAACGTACAATCATTGAAATGGGCGGAAAAGATACGATCGTAGTTGACAAGGAAGCAGACTTAGAACTTGCAGCAGAGTCGATTGTTCAATCTGCATTCGGTTTCTCCGGTCAAAAATGTTCGGCATGTTCACGTGCAGTTATTCATGAAGATGTTTACGATCAAGTGAAAGACCGAGTTGCAGCATTAACAAAAGAACTAACAGTCGGTAACACTTCTGATCCATCAAACATCTTTATGGGACCTGTTATCGACCAAGGCGCATATGATAAGATTATGAGCTACGTTGAAATCGGTAAGAAAGAAGGAGAACTTCTAGTCGGCGGAACTGGTGATGATAGTAAAGGTTGGTTCGTTAATCCAACTGTATTTGCTGATCTTGATCCAGAAGCACGTATCATGCAAGAAGAAATCTTTGGACCTGTTGTTGGATTAACAAAAGCAAAAGATTTCGATCATGCGATTGAAATTGCTAACAACACAGATTATGGTCTAACTGGTGCAGTTATTACAAATAATCGCTCCCACTTGGAACAGGCTCGTGAAGACTTCCATGTTGGAAATCTTTACTTTAACCGTGGTTGTACAGCAGCAATTGTTGGCTATCAACCATTTGGTGGCTTCAACATGTCCGGAACAGATTCCAAAGCAGGTGGACCAGATTACCTAATCCAACACATGCAAGGAAAAACAACATCCGAAATGTTATAAGCAATTAGACACAATCTAGCAAAGAGACCTTTTTCTAGTAAATTTATGTAGAAAAAGGTCTCTTTTTGCCAAACTTTCCTGATTTGAGGAAAGTATGCAAGTTTTTAGGTGGATAATCCACTATTTTACCCCTCAACTTTCCCAATATGAATTTTTGGAATTTATGTTATTATAGAAATATAGAAATTTTAGCAAACTCATTTTCAAATTTCAGCTAGGGAGGTGGGTAAATAGATGGAAATAGGACCTTATATTAAATTACATCGCGTTAAACAGGAAATGACCCAAGCGGACCTGGCTGAAGGAATTGTATCGTTTGCCTATTTATCAAAGATTGAGAATGGCAAAACAGAGGCAAGCCCTGAAGTAATCAGCCTATTGTGCACCCGCCTTGGCATCCAGCTGGACAATGAAAAGGACATTACCATTAAGAATAAATGTCAAGAGTGGTATAGCCAATTATTTGAGGTCAATGATAAAGAGGAAATTGTTAGGGGATACAAAGAGCTTGAGGAACTAATGGAAACGACCCATTCGGAAAGTATGGTATTGTACGAGATACATAAAATTAGATACTTCCTGGTTCTGGGTAAATATGAAGACGCATTAGAGCAAATTAATAATCTCGCTGAAATTTCTAGCACCTTTGATAGCTTACATCAGTTTTATTGGTATAAGTTTAAGGGGAATTATAACTCTCTTACAGGTGAATTTAACCAAGCTATGCGGATGTATGAACTGGCTGAAGAAAAGATTAACCAACTTGATCTCGCTGAAGAAGAAATTGCCGATTTGCACTATACTATTTCCGTGACACATAGTAAATTACGTAATACTTTAGAAGCGATTGAGTACGCAGATAAAGCTCTTAATACGTTTCGTGTCCAGTATAACTTTATGAGATGTGCTCAGTGTCATATTATGCTTGGAATCTCTTATCGTAGAATAAAAATGTATGATAAGGCAATCAAAAATCATAATCTCGCTAAGCACCTTGGCAAATTGAATAAGGATAACCAAATTATACAATTAACAAATCAGAACTTAGGTTATTTACATTCAACAAAAGGTGATACTGAAGAAGCAATACATTACTTTTCAGAAGTAATTGATGACGAGGAAGTTAATTTAAATGAAAGACTTGCGGCAGTTACTTCATTAATTAAAGAGTATTATGGTATTGAAGAATTTGATAAAACGAAGAAAATGATTGAAAAAGGGTTTCATTTATTAGAAGCAAGTGATGATAATAGTTCATATAAGCTCTATCATTATATTATTAACAGCTATCATTACGCAATTGAGGAAGAAAAGGAAAAGTTTGAATCACTCGTTATTGACGAGTTTATTCCATATTTAAAAAGGCATAAAGATTATGCGAATTTAGTTGTTTATGCAAATATGCTTGGTGGACATTTTGAAAAGTTGTGTAAGTATAAGGATTCAGCCAAGTATTATAAATTTGCAAATGAAACATATGAGGAATTAATAAACCTTTAAAGGAGGGGAGAATATGAAAAAGTTATTTACAACTTTGAGTCTAGGAGCTCTTCTAGTTGCTGGATTTCTTTTTTCGCAAGACAACCAGCCAATAGATACTGCAATGGATGTGGAACCTAGCATTCTTTCAATCAGCAATACTGGCTCTTTCTTTTAATCTATTCTTTAGGAATTAGCCAGTCAACTTTTTTTACCCTATTACTATATGATTTGCCTGAAATAGTGTGGAAAGCTGTTTCAGGCCTTTTTTTGTTTATGTTTAAATTAAGTAGTACCAAAGTTTCATAAAAATAAATAAATGTTGTAAAAAGTAACATGATGTGCAATTATCTGATATATGCTATTATTAAAGTACTATTATGATTATTTTGAAGGATAGGAAGGTACAAAAGTTTGGCTCTGATTTATTCATGGGCATGATGAGCCACGGCCAGCTCCAGCGCCCAGCGACTAGCGAGACTTCCTTCACCTTGGTACGATAAGTCAACATCGATTCGCATTCGCTCACCGTGTTTCCTATATCTCCTACGGCTCAGTCCAGTCCGTACGTCGCTAAACGGGCACTTGCGCTTTTTGTTTTTAAAAAATTATTC
>NZ_JBSVKG010000035.1:0-29041 GCF_054048505.1 Virgibacillus sp. FSP13
TGATAAAACAAAAAACGCATCTACTAAGTAGACACGTTCTTTATGTTATATGCATTATACGGCATTTTTCTTCTTAATTTGTTTACTTCTTAACTGACCACAAGCTGCGTCAATGTCAGCACCATTTTCCCAACGAACACCACAATTTATACCGTGTTTCTTCAGCGTTTCAAAGAATGCTTGAATTGTTTCTGGTTCACTGCGTTGGTATTGGTTATGCTCATCAACCGAATTGTATGGAATTAGATTCACATATGTTAAATGACGCTTATCACGTAGCAATTTAGCAAGTTGTTCTGCTTCCTCTTTATGATCGTTAACATCTCGCAACATAATATACTCATATGTGATCCGCCGATTCACTTTCTCTAAGTAATAATCGACTGATTTCATGAGCTTTTCAATTGGAAATGCTTTGTTTATTTTCATAATCTGTGTTCTTAAATCATTATTTGGTGCATGTAAGGAAATTGCTAAATTAACTTGTAGCCCAGTATCAGCGAATTCATAAATTTTATGTGCAAGACCGCTTGTTGAAACAGTAATATGTCTTGCTCCAATGCAAAGTCCCTTATCATCATTTACGACACGAATAAAATCAATTAAATTGGTAAAGTTATCAAACGGTTCACCGATACCCATGACAACGATATGGCTAACACGTTCTTCCTCACCTTGTTCATCAAGGTGTTTTTGTACATTCATGATTTGTTCGACAATCTCACCGCTCGTTAAGTCGCGGTTTTTCCGAAGTAAACCACTTGCACAAAACGTACAGCCGATATTGCAGCCTACTTGGGTCGTGACACAAACAGATAGTCCATAATTAAATCGCATTAATACCGTTTCAATTAAGTTACCATCCTGTAGTTTAAACAAAAATTTGATCGTACCATCTTTGGATTCCTGTTTAATTTCTGGTTCTAGTGTATGCAGAACGAAATGTTCCTCTAATAATGCGATACAATCTTTGTTAACGTTTTTCATTTCAGAGAAGTGTGTGACACGCTTCTTATATAACCAATTCCACACTTGTTGAGCGCGGAATTTTCGTTGTCCATGTTCCACCAGCCAATCTGTTAGCTGATCAAATGTTAGTCCATAAATGGATGTTTTGCTCATTGTGTACCCTCATTTCAATACTTGCCTTCTACCTTACTATACTACTTTAAGTGTGGTGCTGTTGCAAATGGTTTATTTTTCTAAGGCTTAAATCAATTCACATTTTTGCAATGTTATATAAGCAAAAGTGGAAATCAGGTCTTTGCTATCTTGCTGTAACACACTAACAAATGGTTGATTTTTATCCACATAACTCCAGATACTATGGGGAATATGCCGCTCACATACAAGGATGATTTCCGCTCGTTGAATTTTTCCTTTCAGCACCTCAAAACTTTGTTCGTAGGGATTGTGTAACTCCACAGAGCAACCGTGTTTTTGTAAACGATGTTTGTAATCATTCATAAAACGGGATCCAATGACTAAAACACTGAAATTACCCAGCCATAAATATTCTCGTTCTTGAGCAGTTGATTTTACCGGTTTCTTTTTTATTCGTTGTTTAGTCGAAGAGGCTTGTTCCAATTGAAAGCATTTGGTAATCGTTACGCCTTCTTGATGAAGAAATGCCTTTACTGGTCTATCTATGACGAGTTCTTCATTACTTACATTTCTTGTTACTGGATAAATACTCGTTTTACCATGTTTGGTAACATCTACAAATAACCATCGATCGTTTTCACAAGCAAGATAACCAAGTCGCATCATTTCATTCGTGTTTTTCGAATGACGCAAATGATACCGTCTTTTATTATTTTTTGAATGATAGTAAAGTAAATTAACACGTCGCATCAGGAGGTAAAATAAATTGTGTTGTCCACGATAAAAATGATGCAGATTATCCATTGTAATGAAATCTTCCACTAGTTCCAGTAAATCAGGAAGGTAATCACTGGTGATATATTGCTGCATATACCGCATCAGGTACATTGGATTTTTTTGCATGCGATTTTCACGTTGTCGATAGATCTGCAATTCTTTATGCAGCTTTTTCACTTCCTGTTCAAGGTCTCCATATTTTTGCCGTGATAGCAGGTCGTAGTTCTCCACTTGGCGACGAAGGGATTGGTTCGATTGTTTTAGCTGTTTTACCTGGTTCGAAAGCTGCGCTAATTTATTCGCACCCGTTTGTCTTTCCGCGTGTTCATATTCCTGTTGCACCTGTTGAATTGTTTGCTCTGCCAGAATTCGCTTAGCCTTTTCTTCCTTGATTGTCTCGTCTTGTTGATTCAATTCATCCTCAAGATCCTGAATCTGAGAAAGTTGTTGCTTTGTTTCCCACCGTTCTTGTTGCAGCTTAGCAATTGTTTCTTCATTTTCTTTAAGCCTTTGCCGCTGCTCACGTATCACTTGCTTCTTTTGTTCCAGCTTTTTTTCTTTACCATTTAATTCTTTTTGCGCTCGTTTTCGCAGCTTTTTTCTCTTTGAAGGGATTCGTTAGATGTGATAGGAGCCGATTTAGAAAAGTTAGTCTTTCGCTCGTGCAGACTTTTATAAAAGTGCGCTTTGTTCTTTTCCAACTGTTTACTTTTTTGTTCCGCAGATTTTTTCAAGCTATGCTTAAACGCAAAATCACTGATCATCATCACCTCCAAGGATAACATTGAATCCAGTTTATCTAGTAAAATTATACTAGATTACAGGTGATAATACACCATTAAACGACAGAAAGATCAGATTAGTCAACAAAATAACCTCCCATACTGAAGGGCTTAGGCGGAACGTTGGACGATTCATTCGAAAAGTCGTATCATTCCTTACTAAGAAGGAGTGATCACGAATGACTTCAAATAAAACATTTAACAATATCCCATTATCTGTTCTAGACCTCTCCCCGGTTAATGAAGGGAGCCATCCGGGACAGTCATTGCAAAATAGTGTTGATTTAGCACAACATGTTGAAAAATGGGGATTTAACCGTTATTGGTTAGCAGAGCACCATAATATGCCTGGTATTGCCAGTTCAGCAACATCTGTTATTATTGGTCACATTGCTGGGGCAACAAACCATATGCGCGTTGGTTCAGGTGGAATCATGTTGCCAAACCATGCAACACTTGTTATTGCTGAGCAGTTTGGCACGCTTGAAACACTTTATCCAGGACGAATTGACTTAGGTCTTGGCCGTGCACCAGGTAGTGATCAGGCTACAGCCTATGCATTACGCCGGACACTGCATATGGGGCCAGAGGATTTCCCATTACAAGTAGACGAACTTCAAGGGTATTTTGCCGGCACCGAACGTGTTCATGCGGTTCCTGGTGAAGGACTTGATATCCCAATTTGGCTACTTGGATCAAGTGGCTTCAGTGCACAGCTTTCCGCACAAAAAGGAATGCCTTTCTCTTTCGCTAGTCATTTTTCGCCTGATTACACGATTCCGGCACTAAACTTGTATCGCAGCAATTTCCAGCCATCTGACACGATGAAAAAGCCGTATGCAATGCTCGGGGTTAATGTGATTGCAGCTGATACAGATGAACAAGCACGCTATGTTGCCACTTCCCAACAACAACAATTTTTGAGCATACGAAGGGGTCAGCCAACCAAATTACAGCCACCAATCGAAAATATTGATGAAGTGTGGACGGAAATGGAAAAAGCAGCCGTTGAAAAATCCCTCAACTCACGATCAACCATTGTCGGAGGTCCAGAAACGGTCAAACAAGGATTAGAAGCCTTTTTAAATGAAACACAAGCAGATGAATTTATCATTAACTCACAAATTTTTAACCACGAAGATCGATTACGTTCGTATGAGATTATAGCAGAGTTAATGGATTAATCTTCAAGGGTCAGACCCCTTCAGAGGGATCTGACCCTTATTTCCTAAGATAATGCCTTCAATCCAACAACTCCAATGATAATCGCTACTAGACTTATAATCCGATAAATACTTTTTGATTCGCCAAAGAAAGTCATATTCAACAATACCGCACCAGCAGTTCCAATCCCAACAAAGACTGCGTACGCAACACTTACCTGTAAATACGTGAACGAAAAGTACAACAATACAAAAGAGCCACCAAGCCCGCCAAGATAAATTGTTCCATTTTTAATTGTCCTATTTTGACTGAATAGCCGCAAACCTAACACACCAATCACTTCACAAATTGCCGCCAAAACAATGAATATCCAACCCATTATTGTAAAACTCCTTCAGTTTGCTCGTTATCAGAAAGCTTTAATCCAATCACCCCAGCGACTAAGACTGCCATAAAAAGAATCTTCCCAACATTTAAATGTCCGCCAAACAAAAACACATCCATTAAAGCTGTACCAATAGTCCCTGCCGCTGCAAAGATAGCATATACCGTCCCTGTCGGCAGATTTTCACAAGCCTTTGCAAGAAAATGTAAATCCAATGGAACCATAAATACAATCACTGCCCAATGCCACCATACAGAGGCAGTATTTAATATGAACACCCATACTAATTCAAACAAACTCGTTAACATAACATATATCCATGACTTATTCATTACCTATTCACCCTTTATGACTGACGTTCAGTCACTTTTTATTATAAAGTTATAATAGTTAATCTCCGGCAACTTCATATAGCACTAGCTCCTTACCCCCAGCGCATATTCCGCAAAGTCTAAAACCTCCTTCTTTTTTAACTCAACCAAGTTTTCATCTATCTCTGCATATAAATAGGATTGCTCTGCTACTGATTCAATTAACCCAATTAAGACTTCAGCCGTTCTCTCAACATGAAGGATATCACGAATGGTTCCTTCTTCTTTTGCTTTGGTCAAAAACTCGCTCATCCATAAGTAGTACGGCGCATAAATTGTTTCCCATTCCTTTAGATATTCTGTTGCAGCAAGACCGGAATAAATCAAAGCAAATACTTCACGATAATCCTTAGTGAGATCGAATACAACATCAACTACCCTTTCAAGTCGTTCGGAAAAAGTAGTGGAACCATCAATCGTTTCCCTTAACGCGGCAAGCACTTTTTCAACCATTACCTCTGCAATAGAAGGCATAACAGCAAATTTAGAGGAAAAATATAAATAAAATGTACCTTGGGCAATTCCCGCGCCCTTCACAATATCCGATATTTTTGCTTTCTCCATTCCTTTTTCACGAAAAACCTCGATTGCAGATTGAACAATAAGCTCTTTTTTATCTTCCATTTTTACCCTCACCTCGAAAATGACTGACTATCATTCATTTTATTTTTAACTATGTAGTTTGTCAAGATGTTGATTGGTCATTAATACAAATTTATATTGGGCAATAATCATGATAATTTAACTTAACTTGAAAATACTATGATAAATGATGTAAGAAAGGATGTGTTCATGCAATGGACCACTTAAAGGTATTAGGAATGAAGTTTATTGCTATTGCCATTACTGTTTTTTCCATATTCGGGATCTTTTATAATGCTACGTTAGTTAATATGTTTTGGATCAGTTTATTTGTCACCGGGATTTCTTATCTGATAGGAGATATGTTTATTCTCCGGAAATTTGGCAATGTTGCAGCTTCTATTGCAGACTTTCCATTAGCGTTTTTTTCGCTATGGGCATTAGGAAGTTTATTTATTGATGGCGGTCTACCAATCATTACACTTTCTTTATTAGGAGCCTTCTTCATTTCAATTTGCGAGCCATTCATTCACGCGTATATCGTCGAAAACTTTTCATTTGAACGACATGATTTACGCACGATGAACCAATTACAAACTGAATTCTCCGAGGAAATTGACCCACACACAGATAAAAAAGAAGATGAATAATTATGTGAGGCCTGTCCCCCACGTGAGGGACAGGCCCATTACTTTGTTAAACCATCTCCAAAACACGCTTGCGCATCGTACCTGTTTCGGCAAAATTTGTGTGCCACGATAAGGCTTTTTCCAAAACGTGTGGGGTTTGCCCACCTCTTTCAAGGGCCTCATTGTAGTAATCCCACAATTGCTCACGATACATAGGGTGTGCACAGTTTTCAATAATTAATGGAACACGTTCTCTTGGAGCAAGTCCACGCAAATCTGCATATCCTTGTTCGGTTACAACAACATCAACATCATGCTCGGTATGATCAACATGCGGGGCAAATGGAACGATACTTGAAATATCCCCGCCCTTGGCAATTGATTTTGTTACAAAAATAGCTAAACGTGCATTTCGTGCGAAGTCGCCAGATCCACCTATTCCATTCATCATTTTGGTTCCTGAAACATGTGTAGAATTAACATTGCCATAGATATCAAATTCTAACGCAGTATTAATCGAAATCAATCCAAGGCGGCGAATGATTTCTGGATGATTGGAAATTTCTTGTGGTCGCATAATTAACTTATCGCGATAATCTTCAAACGATCCAAAAACCTGTGCCATCTTCGCTTCTGACAATGTGATAGAACAACATGAAGCAAAGTTTACTTTTCCGGCATCAATTAAATCAAACACCGCGTCTTGTAATACTTCAGAGTAAACTTCCAAGTTATTGAATTCAGAGTCAATCATACCATGAAGCACGGCATTTGCAACGGAGCCAATTCCAGATTGAATCGGAGCAAGGGTTTCCGTAAGTCTCCCAGCCTTCACTTCTTTTCGTAAAAATGTTAGTAAATGTTGTGCCATTATTTCCGTTTCATGGTCAGGTTCAACAATAGTTGATGGTGAATCCAGTTGATTCGTAAACACGATTCCCTTTATTCTTTCTGGGTCGACCTTGATTCCCTTAGTACCAATCCGATCATCCGGTTTTGTTAATGGAATCGGTTGACGCTGCCCTTGTTTTTCCAGACTATAAATATCATGCAATCCTTCTAATAATGGGGATTGCGCCATATTAATCTCCACAACAATGTTTTTCGCATGCTCTCCAAATATCGATGAATTACCAATGGATGTCGTCGGAATAATCATCCCATCTTCTTCAATAGTAACCGCTTCCAAAATTGCATAACCAATTGGCTCTAAAACACTTGACCTTACTAATTCTGCTGTATGTGAAAGATGATGATCTACAAATAAATGTTCACCTTGGTTAATTTTCTTGCGCATCGTAGCATCTGCTTGAAACGGCAGGCGTTTATTAATAATTCCGGCCTCAGCAAACAATCTATCAACATCCGATCCTAATGAAGCACCTGTGAAAACGTTTACTTTAAATGACTCATTTTCAGCACGTTTAATCAATGCAGTTGGTACCGCCTTCACATCACCGGCACGTGTAAATCCGCTTAACCCCAATGTCATGCCGTCTTGAATCCATGAAGCAGCTTCTTCCGCCGATACAACACGATCCTGTAGACGAGGGTTTTTAATACGTTTCAATTTATCTTCCATCTTTAATCCCTCTTTTAAAAATATTATTAGAATTATTTTAACGTACAAGAGAAAATCACCGGGGATTCTAGTTGGAGATAGGAAATTCCTGATTAGAACATTAAAATTCTTGTCTGAAACAGCATATTTATTAAAGGAGTTTTCACATTGGTTGTTGCTTAAAATTTCGTAGTCGAAAGTGCTTACTAATTGCCGCCACGGAAATACACTTCGCTTTCCTTGGGCTCATCGTGATAAACAGACTCTTGGGAAAACCGTCCACTTTGGTACCTCATCGTCTTCGCCTTCCCGCGGGACAAGGATTGCTTCGGCAGCGTAACATGCACGTAGAAAATGGATCTGTATTTTCAAGGAGACCGTATATTTCCACTGGTGTTGTACTTTATAATCAAATTACATTTATTAATTGCTTGGTTAAATCACAATGACTATTCACCTTTTTGATAGTTGTTTAGAGTGAAGGGCAGTCGACTTCAGCGGGATCTTCAGTCGTTGCTTTTCCCAACTTAATTTTTAAGTAATGAACGCATCTATTAGCAGCCCGTATATACGCAGACTCCTGCGGGAGGAAAGGCCTAGGTGAGACCCCGCAGTGCGTTAGCACGAGGAGGCTCTCCAGCCGCCCGCGGAAAGCGAAGTATATACGGGCTGCGGTGGTAGAAAGCCTTATTTTTGCTAAACGGTTGTTTTAACAGATTGTACTTTTAGCTTACATCGCAGTTTCTATCTAATGTGTATTAAGAAACCGCATTCCTCAAAACCCTAGCAATTTTCGAAAATAACTGGAGTATGATTGACTAACCGGAATTGTTGTACCATTGTCCATTGCTAGTACAAATGTGGAATGTGTATCCGGGTAAATTTCCTTAATGTGATTTACGTTCACAAGAAAAGACCTGTGACAGCGTACAAATGATTCCCTTGGCAATAAATATTCAAATTCCTGCAACGAGTTTTTATTAGTACCCGAGAAACCATCGGCAACGACATGTGTTTTTCTATCCTTCACTTCTAAATATTTCACATTACTAAAAGGGATCGGTTTCCAGCCATCCTCTGTTTTGACAGTGACAACTGATTTCCCTTCCGTTAAGGCTGGATAAATTGCCATGACACACCCTTCCAGTTTTCCATTCTGTTCGAACGGGACAGCCATCCCATGATATGGAACCCCAAAAATATATCACGGTTGATAAATTCCGATACCTTTTGCTTTGACAGTAACGCTTTATGGGCAATTGTCCCTTTCTTCACCGCATCTCCTTGCCTAATTTTTAAATCAACCCGTTTACTGGACCGATAATAAATATATTCACTAGTATTGGATACAGCAATTGAAATTTCATCTGAAAACAACTCACCAATCACGTCTAACAAGGAAACTAATGTTAATCTTTCCATAATGAAGCACCTTTCGTGTTGTTTTATCGATATCATTTTAACATGTTTACCATTAGAACATAAAAAAAGAGCCAGCCGGAAATTAACCCGACTAGCTCTTGTATCTATTCTTAGTTACCTGCAATAACGCGTCCAGCAATATCAACTGTACGTTTTGCTTGATGTTTTACTGCTGCTTCCACATCTTCGACCATTCCACCATCTTGGCCTTGCGTTACGCTTGTTCCATATGGGTTACCGCCAGCTCCGAAGATAACTGGATCTGTGTAACCTGGAGTAGCAATAATAGCACCCCAATGCATCATGGACGTATATAATGACAATAATGTTGCCTCTTGTCCACCATGAGGATTTTGTGCAGATGTCATGCCGCTGACTACTTTGTTTACTGTTTTGCCAGCTCCCCATAATCCACCTTGCATATCTAGGAATTGTTTCATTTGTGAAGCCATATTACCGAATCTGGTAGGTACACTAAAGATTATTGCATCTGCCCATTCAATATCATCTGAAGTTGCTTCTGGGACGTCTTTTGTTGCGTCAACATGAGCTTTCCATGCTGGATTTGATTCGATTGCAGCTGCCGGAGCAAGCTCAGGGACTTTCACTAATTTTACTTCTGCTCCAGCTTCCTTACCTGCTTCTTCAGCCCATTGTGCCATTTGATAGTTTGTTCCTGTTGAACTGTAATAAACAACTGCTAATTTTACGTTTGCCATTTTATTTATCTCCTTCTAGGGTGATTCCCGAATGATTTATTTAAAATTTCACATCTCTTTGTGGATGTATTTATAAGTAAAGTTAAACTAAACTATCTTTTTTATTCTTTACATAACCTCTCCTTCTATTCAAAAATAGATTACATAGATATTGTTTAGAAACTTAATTACTTTATGTAAGTAATATAACCTAAAAAACCCACTTATGTCAAATAAGCAGATTCGCTCGGGTTGATGTCCTCGCGATCGGGTTGATGTTTTCGATTTCGGGTCGATGTTCTCGTTTTCCGGTTGATGTTTTGCGTTTCGGGTTGATGTCCTCGCGATCGGGTTGATGTTTTGCGTTTCGGGTTGATGTTTCTCGCTCTTACTTTTTGTAATGTTATTTCAAATATTCCCTTTCAGATTCTGGTATTGTTCACTTGGCTGCGGGGCAGAGAGCAACAAACAATGCGAAAACAGCCAATTACTTTAACCAGCCCTGTTCCTTAAAACGAGAAATAGCTTCAATTCGATTGCTCACTTCCAGCTTGTCCAGAATAACGGAAACATAATTACGGACAGTACCCGTAGTAAGATATAACTGTTTCGCAATTTCCTTCGTTGTTTTACCATCTGCAATCAGTTTAATCACCTGTTCCTCCCGCTCGGTCAATGGATTTTCATTATTGTATGCCATATCAACGAGTTCTGGAGCGTATACACGTCTTCCGTCCATAATAATTCGGATCGAGTCGGCTAATTCTTCACTTGGACTATCTTTTAATAAATAACCATTAATCTCAGCCTTACGTGCACGTTCAAAATATCCTGACCGGGCAAAGGTGGTTAAAATAATCACTTTACAAGGATCGTCCTTTAATTCCTCTGCGGCTTCAAGGCCACTTTTCAATGGCATTTCAATATCCATTATACAAATATCAGGCTTGTGCCGCTTCACCAAAGTTAATGCCTCTTCCCCATTTCGTGCTTTGCCAATAACCTCCATATCTTCTTCCAAATCAAGCAACGATCCAAGAGCTCCTAACAGCATCCGTTGATCTTCAGCAATAACGATTCGAATCACGACAATCCCTCCTGTTTACGTTTGTTGAATCACATTTGGCACTCGAATAGTCAACGTCGTTCCGTTTTCAGACGCAATATCCAAACTCCCATTTACAAAGTCCAAACGCTCTTTCATCCCCTTGAGCCCATTTTCATTGAACGATTCTACTTTTACAGGGATACCAACCCCATCATCTTGCACAATAATAAGCAGTTCGTTAGGTGATTGTTTAATTGTAACAACACAAGAGGTAGCTTGACTGTGCTTGACAACATTTGTAACCGCTTCTTTCAAGCACATGCTCAGCACATTTTCAATCAATGGCGTGGCCTTGCTGAGATCTGGATTGCCTTCCATGTGAAATTTAATTTGCGCAGCTTTTAAGATTTCTTTGATCCGAATCATTTCGTCTTCTAATTTTGCACCCTTCATATTCGATACCATTTCACGCACTTCCTTCAGCGCCGTTCTTGCCGTTTGATGGACATCATCAATTTCACTTTTAGCTGAAGTAGGATTTTTATGAATTAATTTGCCGGCTAAATCACTTTTCAACCCAATGAGTGACAGTTTTTGCCCCAATGTATCATGCAGATCACGCGCAATTCGTTGACGCTCCTCCAAAACCACTAATTGGGAAAGCTTTTTATTCGCATCCTTTAATTGATTTTCTAATTTCTCTCGCTTGTTTCGATTATAGATAGTAAACGGCAATAGAATAACACCAATGACACTAATGGCTATAAACGGCAGCTGCATCAAGAATATTTCACTCTGGGTAAAAAAGCCAACACCAACCGCAGCAATAGTAGTGACAAGATGAACAATATAAAGCGTGATAAAACCAGCTTTTCGTTGAATATTACCGATATAAAATGCCAGAAATAAGGAAAAGTAAACATAGCCTAGAAAGATCGTCATGACCATACTGATAGCCATTTCGATACTTACCGACAAATAGGCAGTCCATCCCTCCGAAATAAACGATAGGCGATATGCAGTGAAAAAAAGGACAATCATTAAAATGCCAAAAATGATTCCCCATGTTGTTGATGACTTAAAAATAAAATAGAAAGGCAGGATACAAAAGATAATCCACGCATAGATGCTAAGCCCCGTATTCTTCGGGATAATATGATACCATTTCTGCATAGATCTTCCTCCTTCCTATTCTTTAAGTATATCAAAAAAGATAACCCTCCCATACACCAATGGAAGGGTTCACACATCATCTCTAGTTATTTTTCTTGTATGCCTGCACTTCTTGCATTCATTTGCACGCCTGTTTTTGTTTTTCGTAGCAGATCCTTAACCTCTTTAAAACTGACAAACGACCTTGTTGCTTCGTCATACAACCGAAACCGTATCGATTTTAAACTGGAAGCAAAGGTTATAGTCGTTGCTTGTTGTAGTGGCGGTGTAGATTCATGGGCTTTTTCCAAGTTATAATTAGGTACTCTTGGGCTTAAATGATGCACATGATGAAATCCGATACTGCCTGTCATCCATTGCATTACTTTCGGAAGTTTATAATAGGAACTCCCATCGACCGCAGCTTTTACATAATCCCACTCATCCTCATTTTCAAAGTAGGAATCCTCAAATTGGTGTTGTACATAAAACAACCAGATGCCGAGCGAACCCGAAATAAATAGAATTGGCAGTTGAATCATCAGAAATGCTTGCCAGCCAATTGCCCAAATCAAGAGAGCATAGATAACAACAATCGTGAAGTTAATCAAATACGTGTTCAGTCGTTCCTTCCGTCTAGCCCCTTTTCGGTTAAAACGGTTAGATAACAAAAAAAGGTAAAGCGGACCAAGGCCAAATAGTACAATTGGATTACGGTATAGACGGTAAGCTAGTCTACCCCAAAACGTGGAAGATACGTATTCATCAACCGTCATAACCCAGACATCTCCAGTTCCACGTTTATCCAAGTTACTGCTTGTTGCGTGATGGATCGCATGGCTACGTTTCCATTTTTCGTAGGCAAACAGGGTAATGATTCCAGTAATTGTACCAAGAATTCGATTCGCCTTTTTATTTTTAAAAAAAGATTGGTGTGCGCAATCATGGAAGATAATAAAAATTCGGATGACAAAGCCGGATGCAACAATAGCAAGTGCAAGCGTTAGCCAAACTGAAACGGACAAACTTTGATATGCTAGGTACCAAAGTAAGAAAAACGGCAATATAGTATTGATAATCTGCATAATACTTATTTTCATATCTGACTTTTCATAGGGTGCGACATTTTTTCTTAATTGAACTTGTTTTTGTTTACTCATCGTTTACCCCCAAATTATTTCGAGACTTGTTCTTCATTTTATTTTAGAGAACAACCATGAGCGGTAATAGTCATAAACGTCAGGGAACGGATATGACATTTGTCATATCGTATGAAGTCCTTTCATATCATTCTATTGGGTTACCTTTTCATATTTTTGTATAATAGAACAATGATTAATTATCAATTTGGAGGTAGAAAAATGAATCTAGTTAATATCATGACAAAATTGAAAAATCGACAGCCATCTATTCTTGGTTATGAGCAATTTCGCAAACACGCGGTACTACTTCCTCTTATTGAAAAGGATGATGAAACACATATTTTATTTGAAGTTAGGTCTATGAATTTACGAAGCCAGCCAGGAGATATATGTTTTCCAGGTGGAAAGATAGACAAGGAAGATAGGGACCCTCAACATTGCGCCATTCGGGAGACAACCGAGGAATTGGGGATTAATGACGCCAGCATAAATGATATTATTCCACTCGATTATGTCGTATCCGATTTTGGGAGAATCATTTATCCATTCATGGGGCAAATCTCAAACCCTGAACAAATCACACCTAATGAATCCGAAGTAGGTGAAGTTTTTACCGTACCGCTGTCCTACATCCTCCAAACAAAACCTCAAAAATATAAAGTTAATTTTCAAGTTATTCCGGAAGAAAACTTTCCTTTTGATTTAATTATTGGCGGAGAGAATTATAACTGGCAGACGCGGCAAATGGATGAACTTTTTTACAGCTATGACGGCAAGGTTATTTGGGGATTAACAGCAAAAATACTGAATCATTTTTTGACATTAATAGATGATAAGAGGTAACGAATTCTACTTCGATACCTCTTATCCAATGTTACCATTCTATTTCAACTGGTAAAACGTTCGCTAATCTACTTTGGTACAACATTTTTTCATATGCTGTCATCCAAATATGAATCCTCCCAGCATCTTCGCTTGTCCTAATTAAACGTCCAACTCCTTGACGTAAGCGAAGCAACATGTATGGTGCATCAACTTCTATTTCTGGATGTGTTGCGTGTTTCCGTTTTGCTTGAAAAACAGGGTCTTTTGGTGGAAAAGGTAGTGAGGCAATGATCACTTGTGTTAACGCATCTCCAGGTACATCTAATCCTTCCCAAAGATGGTACGCACATAGTACAGCCGTTTTATCTATTTGGAATCCCTTTACCGTCTCACTGATTTCCCGATCCCCTTCGTAAAGCAATTTAAAAGGCCATGCTTGCTCCTTCGCCCATTGTCGGAACTGGTTCATCTCATCTAGTGATGCAAACAGCACCAATGATTTGCCTACATTTTGTGTCAATTGCTCACCGACGGACTTCCACTTGGCTTGTTTTTCCCTTTCAATATGGCCATTTATTCTCATTTGTCCTTCATAATCAAATGGGGAGGCAACTGAAAAAAAGTCAAACACCTCAATCCCCAAACTATCCGCTAAATAGGAAAAATCTCCATCCTGTGATAATGTAGCCGATGAAAAGACAAACGGGATATTTTGTGAGAATACTTCTTTTCGTAAAACATCTTCTACTAAGCGTGGCATAATCACGAAGGTCGTCCTCCCTCCGCTCTCCTCCAACCAATAAATACCTTCATCGTTCTTAAGTAAAATTGATAAACCATATGAGAAATACTCTAAATACTCCTCAATGATTTTCGTGTGGTAGTCATCCATAGTAAAGAGCTCTGCATCAAAGACTAATTGCTCCAGTAATTGCTGCACCTTTTCATATAAGTTCTGCGCCATTTCGTGCATCGCCTTTGTGAGGGAGATTTCCAAGCGGTTCGATCCCTCTACCACCATAGCTCCATCTGCAAGCAATTTAAACCATTCATCATTTACAGTTAAGATATCTTCTACTAAATGGAGTGACTCCTCACGCACATCTTGCCCCATATATCCTGTCAATACACTTGACAATGCTTCAAAATTAAACCGATATGTTAAGCCTTTTTGGGCAGCGAATTCCAGCAAATGCCCTTCATCAAAAACAACACAGCTCGCATCCGGCAGCAATGGCAATTGTCCTTCCCGTTTGCGTGATTCCTTTGTCCAGACATGTTCCATATAAAAATCATGTGAACAAATAATAATGTCTGAGGCATGCCTATAATAGTCTCTATTCAATGTTTGTCCACTGCGATGACGCCATTCACAAGTCGAACATTGCTGTAATGGATCCCAGGCAATTTTATCCCAAGTTTCATCGGACACCCATGGATACTCTTTTCGATCCCCATAGCGCTCAAATGTTTTCATCAAAGCGCTTGTATCAAACACAAAGTCTGGAATCTCATCATGTACATGCAAAATATCCTCATCGTTTGTTTGATTAGCGATTGAGTCCAGTTTTTTAATGCAGACATAGTTCTCCCTTGCTTTTGCCAATCTGACATCAACATCAAGACCCAAAGCTTCCTCTAGCTTTTCGATATCGCCACCTTTTTTTACAAGCTGCTCAATTAATGTCTCATCTGCACATGAAATAATAGCAGGTTTCCCTTTATACCGCGCATAACAAATAGCGTAAAGCAGATACACAAATGTTTTCCCCGTTCCTACACCTGCCTCTGCAAAGATTGTACGCTTATTTTTAAAGGCCTGTTCTAATTGAAAGGCCATATAAATTTGTTCATCACGTAATTCGTACCCTTGTTCCGTTAAAATATCATAAAATACGTCCCCGATATAATCTCCGAGACGGTCAAAAAAGTTATCTGTTTTATCTATCGTAAATGGAATGGATTGCTTTTTGGACATGATAGACCCCTTTTTCATTTGATTATCAGTAAGCTATTATACTAGCACATTTGCACAAGCCGCTCAAACTGTTTTCATGCCACTAAATCTTATTTCCGTTCGATTGTAATGATAGAAGACGGTTCATTTGTCTACTAACACATTGAAAAAGGCGGTGGCAGGGATGGAGTTTTATTGATAAAAAGACGTTTGTCCAATTGCTTTTTATGATGCACCATACACTATTAATGAAAATATTTTAAGAGATGGAGGAGTATTTCATGAAACTATATTTAGACCCCGGCCATGGTGGTTCAGACCCGGGTGCACAGGGGAATGGATTGAATGAGAAAGATATTACGCTAGATATTGCCCTTCACATACGTACTATTTTAACGGATGAATATGAAAATGTTGACGTAAAGATGAGCCGTGCAAGTGATAAAAGTAAGAGTCTAGCACAGCGAACAAACGAAGCGAATTCCTGGGGCGCCAACTATTTCCTATCCATTCATTGCAATTCCTTTAATGGCTCTGCCCAAGGGTATGAAGACTATATTCACAGCAGTCTATCAAACTCATCTCAGACCGCAAAATATCAAGATATTCTACATGCTGAAGTTAACAAATTAAATGAGCTGAACAATCGTGGTCAGAAAAAGGCGAATTTCCATGTGCTGCGTGAATCGTCAATGCCAGCCCTATTAACGGAAAATGGATTTATTGATAATGACCATGACGCAACTTTAATGAAAAAATCCTCATGGAGAAAACAGGTAGCAAGAGGGCATGTAAATGGGCTTGCGAAGGCATTCAATCTTCAGCGAAAAAAAAATGACTCTGGAACGATTTATCGAGTGATCGCCGGTTCCTTTAAGTCAAAGGAAAATGCAAAAGAACGATCAGACTTCCTAGGTACGAAAGGGATCGAAGCCTTTGTCGATTCCATTACAATTTCTGGCGAGCAATGGTATCGGGTTCAATCAGGGGCTTTTGCAGATAGAACGAATGCTAAAGATCGCTTGGAGAAAGTCAAAAATGCAGGAATAAAGGATGCTTTTATTGCTGAGGAGAAACGATAGTATTTAAATAATTTTTTCTCTACCAACGGCAACCGAAATAATTGACCAGCGCGCCTAGTTGTAACTATAACCGTTTTACTGTTGTGATCCGTATTTTTGCTCTGGTGTCTCATCATCCACGGGAGTACTTAGCTTCTGATTATTGCCAGTAGCGTTAATATGAATTCAGTAGTTATCTTGGGGAAACCGGGCAGGAAATCGCATTAGTATGAAATGCGTCTTCCTGCCCGGTTAATATTTTAGAGAAATTACAGTTGAGGTGGGGACGATCCGGTTGAAGCACGACCTGTGGCTTTTCTTGTTTGTTCGGTGGCTTTCCGCGTTCTTCCGGCGACTTTTCCCGCGTTCGTCCGGCAACTTCCGGCGTTTGTCCGGCGACTTTCCGCTTTTGTCCGGCGACTTCCGGCGTTTGTCCTTCGACTTTCCGTTTTTGTCCGGCAACTTCCCGCGTTTGTCCGGCGACTTTCCGCGTTCGTCCGGCGACTTCCCGCGTTCTTCCGGCGACTTTTCTCGTTTGTCCGGCGACTTCCGGCGTTTGTCCGGCGACTTTCCGTTTCTTCCGGCGACTTCCCGCGTTCTTCCGGCGACTTCCCGCGTTTGTCCGGCGACTTTCCCGTTTGTTCGGTAACTTCTCCCGCTTGTCCGGCGACTTTCCGCTTTTGTCCGGCGACTTTTCTCGTTTGTCCGGCGACTTCCGGCGTTTGTCCGGCGACTTTCCGCGTTCTTCCGGCGACTTTTCCCGCGTTCGTCCGGCAACTTCCCGCGTTTGTCCGGCGACTTTCCGCTTTTGTCCGGCGACTTTCCGCGTTCGTCCGGCAACTTCCGGCGTTTGTCCGGCGACTTTCCGCTTTTGTTCGGCGACTTCCCGCGTTTGTCCGGCGACTTTCCGCGTTCGTCCGGCAACTTCCCGCGTTTGTCCGGCGACTTCCCGCGTTCGTCCGGCGACTTCACGCGTTTGTCCGGCGACTTCCCGCGTTTGTCCGGCGACTTTCCGCGTTCGTCCGGCGACTTCCCGCGTTCGTCCGGCAACTTCCCGCGTTTGTCCGGCGACTTTCGGCTTTTGTCCGGCGACTTTCCGCGTTCGTCCGGCGACTTCCCGCGTTCGTCCGGCGACTTTTCTCGTTTGTCCGGCGACTTCCGGCGTTTGTCCGGCGACTTTCCGTTTCTTCCGGCGACTTCTACCCAGTAAAGGAAATAAAAACAGTAACGGCTACAAATATAACGCCCATCCCCACAAGCAGCTTAACAAATCCCTTCTTTGTTAAGCTTTTATTTTCATCGTAGTCATTTCGCAAAAGAAAATAAAATAATAGTATCCCGATAACTATACAGACTGGAAAAAATAATTGTGACACAAGAAACACCTCCGCAATATCAATTCCGCTTTGCCAAAATAACCATAGAAATAAACACAGTACTAATCATTAGTGCTGCTAGGATATTAAGCACTTCCATAGCGGTTAATGGTAAAATATTAAACTGAATAATGCCGGAGAGTACAATGTAATAAACTACCAGTGCAATAAAGGAATAGGTCAGCCCCTTGTATCTAATCAGCTTCATGCGTTCATCATTTTGCTTAAATTGCGGATAAAGATAGCTCATCGAAAATGACATAATTGTTAGGGCAATCAGGTTATATGTTTGTGCTGGTGGCGCTGAATTTGCCATGAATCCTACAACGAACATAAAAATAGTCATGCAAAGAAACAGACAGCCAACCACGATAAAAGCTTTTGGTGAATAATCCTTACTCAAAACGAAAGCCCCCTCATTTTTTGTAATCCTTATCTTCTAAAAAGAAAATACTTTCTACATTCGTTTGAAATAATTCCGCAATGATCATCGCTAAAGGAAGTGAAGGATTGTACTTCCCTTTTTCAATGGAAATAATTGTTTGTCTTGATACCCCTAGTTTCTGTGCTAAACTTTCCTGTGAATAATCAAACTTCCTTCTATATTCCATCATGTTATTTTTCAATCCGTTCACCTTCCTAACCCCATTTTAATGTATAGGTCCCTTTACGTCAAGTTTACTTTACAATAAGTTCGAAAAAAAAGGCGCACTGAGAAAGTGCAGAATTGGATTATCTATACCTTATGCTTTTTCCACATTACATAATTATAGAATGCTTGGATAATAAATAGTAACAGAAAGATGAGGGTGAATGAGAATAATGCTAGTAAATCAAGATGTGTTGTCCATAAAGCAAGAACGAGTAATGGGATGAATATAAGCGCACTCCAAATACTTCGAATCATTTTTCGTCGATAGCTTAATCGGAAATAACTAAAACGAAAGCCATGATCTACTTTCTGCTTGCCTTTGTTTTTAACAGAAAGGATAACAACGATACTTAAAATAATTAGTATAGAAATAATGACAGAACGTGTGTCTTGCAGGAAATCAAAAGTAGATTTAGTTGTTAGTAGGTAAAAATTAATGCCTAGCAACAGCCACCCTCCACTCGTTGTCGATCCAACACCTCAACTCTTTTTTTGAGGATATTTTTTATTTCATCTAAATCATCTGCTGCCAGCCAATCCGAAGTAAACTGATGGACTTTTTCATTCTTCATGTGCAGCTCGATTATTGTACTAATCACGATCACCTTTTTAACGTTGTCGAACTCAATTTGTTTTCTCGGTATTACTGGACCCCGATGAATAGAAATGCGTTGTTCATCTATACGAATATAATCTTTGTGTCGCATATTCAAATAATAGATACCCATTATGCCCCCTACTCCTGCCAGCAAAACATGAATAGCAATTACAGGTACACTTAATCTGCCATTCATATAGGCGTTGAGCAGAAGCAACAACAAATTCGTAATTGCAATAATAATGGATGTTGCACCGGCCGGTTTCCATTTTTGCTTTTGGACATATTTAAATCTCATATTCACACCCTTTGCAGTCAAACAGAATTTTATAGGCGGCCCTGTTGAGACAATATCTTGTAAATTCCCTCTCTTTATTATACGTAGAAAATTACTACACTTGCAAAATTCATGAGTCCTTTTGCTAGAACAAAAGACCCCCATATCCTGCGAGGTCTTATAAAAAATACGTGTAACAGGATTATTTGCTTTTTAACCTCACATCCTTGATCACAAATCGACTCTTAGGAAGTGTTGGCATTCTAACTTTACTAATACTCAAATCCTGTTTAGGCACTTTATAATCAATTTTTTGCGTCAAAAATTCCAGGCTTGTTTTCATCACTTCGATGGTTACCCACTCACCGGCACATCGATGTCCTTTATCATAATCACCGCCACCCTGAGGAATAAAATCAAACGGACTACCCTTCCAATGCTTAAACCGCTCTGGCCAAAACTCATTAGGCTCCTTCCAAATCGCAGGATCATTAGCCATACCGTAAACATCAAGCAAAACCAATGTCCCTTTCGTAAATCGGCAATCCTGCCAAATGAAATCTCTTTTTACCTTTGCACCTAAAAATGGACCAAATGGATAGAAACGACGGACTTCCTGAACAAAATGCTGACTATAATCATCCTCATCCGCTTGCAGTTTTTCACGAGTTTCCGGATGATCATGTAACGCCAACGCCCCGAACATAACATATCTGGCAATAGCGACAATTGGCCGAACAATATTTAGCAATTCCACTGTAGCCATTTGGGCATCTAAACGTTTCCCATTTAAGTTGCGATGCCATGCCATTGCATACAGTGCCGAATCCTCCGGTGCATCGAGTTTTCCTGCTCGAACCTTTTCAATTATGTTGCGAATCCATGTTTCCGATCGATTTCGTGCTGATCTTCCAGCCCAATGTCTTGGTCCAACCGCACCAAATGCATCGATCATGTCTCCTAAATCATTGGCTCGCTGTTTTACTTCCTTTTCCTTTAATGGCACACCAGCCCACTCACATGAAATACGAACCATGATTTCCCTTGCCTCATCGAACAGCACTAATTCTTTCGCTTTGGTCCATTTCTTTACGGCTGCCTCCCATTGTTTTTCAGTAAGTTCCCTTAGCCATTTTAACCGCTCTGGCGTCATAAGTGACATAAACAACTGTTTCCGATGTTTGTGTGCTGCTCCGTCCATTGTTTGTACACCATTTTTACCAAATAAAGTTTCTTGTACCCGTTTAGGTGCTGAACCTTTTCGCTGGAATTTTTCTGTATCGTAAAATTGCCGGGCTGCTTCTTCTCCGCTCATACAAATCACTTTTTGGCCGAGTAACCGTGTTTTAAAAATATTTGATTGAAAGCGCCGACACCTGTTTGGTATGTACATATATCCTTCAGACAATACCTTCATTGTATTATCGATTGTTTTTTCATGTGGTACCTTTCCAGTACGTGACAACCTGTTCAGCTCCTTTGGTTTTAGTCAGTATTATGTTTCCCCAAAAGGCGTTAAACAATTAATTTACTACTGGAACAAATAATTGCACCATTTTTATTTAGTATACGAATACGATGGACAAGTATATCGGTGCTGGAAAGAAAACATCGCGCCCGGAATGGGAGGAATATCGTCGCTGGAGAGAAAACATCGTCCCGCGGGCAGCTAATTACAAATAGTAACGAACGAAAAGGAAAATGATTTAAAAACAAAGGAAACCAGCAGATTACGTGCCCAATTTCCTTTGTTCTTAATTTACGGAAAACGATTCATGGAAAAATTCACTTACAACATTGTTTATTTTCTGGAAATACATTGTAACTGGAATCGGCTCCAGCGTAACTTCGTGGTTCTTTTCAACGTTCTCATAATTCATATGCCACATAAAGTTATTCCCAGGAAGTAAAAATCCAATTTCATCAAACGCTGATTGATCCTTTACATAATCCGATTGCATAAACGAAATATTGTCAAATTCCTGTCCGTTTATTAAAAAATCACCCGCAAAATCACGCAATGCCACAGCTTGGCTTTCATCCTGTTTCATAGCAAGCAGCACTTCAGGATCCGACGTATGCAATTCATCTATTAAATCATCCGTCATCCTGATAGGTTGCCACCCCTCTACATCCATTCCCGTATCTTCCATTCCAAAATGTTCGCGGATTATATCGTTAAAACCCTCACTATTCGGGTGGAATGAAAATCCATGTTCCCCATCGCGCACCTCTTGAACCAATGAATTCTTTTTATTTAGTAAATGAATTAGCAGTACATGCCGCTTCCTCATATTAATGCAACGAATTTTTTTCTTGGAATGAACGAGCAGGTACAACAAATCTTCTAATCCCTTGGCAATACCGGTTTTCCTGTTATCATCCCAATATCCTTTCTGTCTAAGTTCTGTTTCTGTTTCCTCTACAAACCGCATGAATTCTGATTCGCCTTTAATTAATTCCTGCTCATTTAATATCTGACTCGCCATTTTATCATAACCGCAAAGGGCAAGTGCTGCTACTAGTTCATTGATGGTTAGTTTAATTTGTTCCGTTTTTTGCATGGGTATCCTCCTTTGGATATGTAGTTAGTGTACACAAGATTATGGATTTGTTCTTCAACTCACTTGTCATCCCAAACCCCTGCCACAGCAAAAATCGATCCAGTTAATAAGTGAAAATTGTACCGGTAATAATAATCTACATTGCCAACATAACCACAAAAACAATAGCAATCGGTTTATTACATATAAGCGGGAGTCTTTGTAAGGTTACTTGAACATAATAATTTAGACCCGAAAACAATATTGCTATATATTTGAAAGAAGTTTTATAAAATGAATGACTTCATTGTCCACAGATTAGATTTTCAAATCAATCGTTAAAAATCGCAATGACCCCAAACCACTGCCACAATAAAAATAATACAAATACAATAGCAATTAATTTATTTATTAAAAGCGGGAGTTTTAAAAGTGTCATCTGCACATGGTAGCTTATTCCTGATAAAAAAATTGCTATGTATTTAAAAATGTAATCCAGCATGGTTGTCTTTTTCTGGAAAACGTTTGCCTCAAATATCCCCAAGGCAATCGGATGGAAAACAATAGAATACAAAGATACCATTAAATTTGTTACTAATATTAAAAATATCAATGTACTTGGATATGGAATGTTCGTCCCTAGGATAATGAGGGAAAACACCGATAAGAAGACAAATGCAATTAATGCCCCAATCCACTCCTTAGATTGTTCTACAATATTACCATTGCATCCACTTTTGTTTGGTTTAATACAAGCTACGATTGATAGCAAAATGATAAAGACCTCGGCAAATACTGCAAACATTTTAACTGAAGTAACACCATCATATTGCCATGCCGTTTTATTAACCATAAATATAAGGACAAACAGAATTAGTAAAATATTTGCTTTCAAAAAGAATGCGAAACCGCTTCTCAGAGAAAAACTCTTTTGTTCACCTGGATTTTTAGATCTATTCTTTTTTGGTGCAGCTTGATTATTCACATTTATAACTCCTCTTTCTAAAGTTAATTAAATATACCCGAAATAAAATCGCTTGCTCCCGAGACTATATTATCCGCTTTTTCGCCTACCCAATCTTCTGCGTCATTGAACCATTCTTTGGTATCTTCATAACGATCTTCAACCCACCGGCCAGCACTTTCACCCCAGTCTTTAACCGTATCTTCCAACTTCCAAGAACCCAAAATCCCAATACCTGCCCCAATTGCACCACCTATAACTGTACCTACACCCGGACAAATCATTGTACCTATTCCTGCGCCTAATGTTGTAACACCAGTAACTCCAAGATCTAATCCAATCCCACCGGCAAATCTACCGGACTTCTCAGCAATTGAGTTATATTTATTTTCATCGCTAAAATATTCTCCTGAATTAGTACCAACTGAAAATAACATTCCAACATAAGGAATCCTTTTAGCAAACTTTGCTAAACCTTTTGTAGTTGAAAATTGCTTCGCTGTACTCTTTGCGTCCACTCTCATTTTGTAATCTTTTAGTTTGGTTTTATCAAATACAAGAACACTCCATAAAGTAATTTTCCATTAAATGTATCTTAATTGCATCGATTTATCCATGCTTTATCCAGCCTTGAAGGGACACCGGCAATTTTAGGGTTCCCTTCAGCCAATCCTTAAACGAGAACTGATATGGTTCTGCATTTCTGCCAACACCGACAATAATACTTAAACTTTCAGGTTCGTATACAATTGTGTGCATCGTTCCAAAAAATTCGCGATAGTTGTTAAAGAATAATGGGGATTCCTCACTGTTAAAATTTCGATACGCTGTTAAGGGTGTAAGATGTTCTTCTGCTAAATCCTGCAAATAACCTTTTCGCTTTATGGACCTGTCTATGTTACTCCTATTATACATTGTCAATCTTTCAGTTTCATAATGGTTCGTGCATAGAAGGGCAGTTTGGGAACGTACAGCCTGATAATCAGGGCTCGCCTCAACTATTGCCGTTTTTCCTCTTTTGTCCATAATTGAATAATTAAAACAGTATCCATGGGTAACATGCTGCAGCAAATGAACGGCTTCATCAACGGTTGCACATTGCTCCAAAACCATCCTCACGATCGTTGTCCCCAAAAAGCCGACACCGCTTCGTTGTTCATTTACCAAGTGCAGTCCAATAACGAGACCCTTTTCATTCATGCCGTCAAGCCTACCAATCATCTGCTGGCTAAAACCTGCACTGGCATATCCTTGTGCTGGCTGGGAAAACACGAATCTGCCATCATAAAATTCCGGGCTAAAATCATAATTCCTGACATAGAAGGAACCTTCCGAAAACGCTGTACAGCCCATTTGCGGAAATGAAAAATCATAGCCACTATACATTTTTATTATCGTAGTGAAATCCACACCTGAACCGTCCGCTAAACCTCTTAATTCCTCTAGCAAAGTTGGTGCCACTTCCATCAATGAAGCTTTTGCCATTTTCAAGTCTGTGTCTTGCGTTAATCGCTTTTGTTGTTCAAACGTCTTCCCTAGCTTTAATCGCTTGCCCTGCTCAAGCCCAATTTGATAATGTGATCCTTTTAGCGCAAGTACATCAACAGCGAAATTGAATTCATCGCTCATTCTTTATCTCCCCCATTCTTTGTTACAGGCATGACTAAATCCATCTCCTCATATTGATTCCCCCGATACCACTCAAAAATCGGCCCGGCAGGAATCCAATTATGTTCCCACATATAGTGAATCATGTTCCGATAGCCTGATTCGATATTGATAAATCGGTCATTGTATGGGATTGCTATGCATATACAGGAATTCATATGTTCGATTTCATCTATCCCCGAAAAACCTTGTAATTCAGCCTGATTCGGTATGCCAAAGCCGATTTGTGCTTTAATAAGACCTCGCCCGGATAAATATTTAAAATACGCATTTTTTATAGGAATTTCGTGCTGATCAAGCCTTTCCTTCCAATAGCGGAAATAACCTTCAAAATTGCCTGGGGTTGACTCTGCAGCAAACCATACAATCCGCTCCGAGTCCTTTTCCAACAGATAAACGTTTTCCCTACGATAATCAGATCCTAAATACTGTAGGCCAACACATAAGTGATCTATTCGCTGCTTTATCAAATCAATCCAATTATGTGTCATTTCTTCCTGGTCTATTTTATCAGCATTCAAATAACGTTGAATTTCTTTTATTGGAACATCTGCTAAACGCAGGCTTGAAATCAATTTTGCAGTAGTTACCTGCTCATCGGAATAAACACGATACCCATTTTCACTTCTCTCCAATGGTTGCAGCAAACCTTTTTCCTCATAATACCTTAACGTACTTTTAGGTATTCCTGTTTTAATCGAGAAAGATTGTATTGTCATAAACCGATTCATACCATCACACCCCCCTTAATAAGACTACACCTTAAAGTAACTTGAAGGTCAAGGAATTCCCTGGGACATGGGGACAGGTCCCTTGTCCCACGCGCCACGCCATACTCCGCGCCAAAATCACCTGGGACACCTAACCTGTCCCCATGTCCCACCACCAATGTCACACTAGTCATTCTGTGTATCTTTTGATATTCTTTAGGGAGATGTTCATACATATATAACAATTGACAGAGATGGGGTAAGTGTTTATGAAGAGATTGGTTATATTAGGTGGTGGCTATGGTGGGGTTAAAGTCGTTGCAGGGCTTCTGGACCATCATCTACCAGAGGATGTGGAAATTACGGTTGTTGACAGGAATCCGTACCAATCACTGAAGACGGAATTCTACTCAATAGCGGCCGGGACTTCTGCGGATAAGGATGTTCGTGTGGCATTTCCTGACGACGAGAGGGTTCAGTATGTTTATGGTGAAATTACCGAGATTGATACAGAGAACCAGGAAATCACACTTAAAGGAAAAAGTGACCTAATTCCTTATGATTATATGGTCGTCGCACTTGGATGTGAGGATAATTACCACGGTATTGAAGGGGCAGAGAAATATACCGATAGTGTCCAAACATTTGCCAAAGCACGTCATACAGGAATGGCAGTCGGAAACCTCAAACCATATGGAAAGGTTGCTATTGTTGGTGCTGGCTTAAGTGGTATTGAAGTGGCTGCTGAAATTAGAGAAAGCAGACCTGATTTAAATATACGTTTACTTGATCGTGGGGCAACGGTGCTAAAGGCATTTGATTCAAAAATCCAGGAATATGTTGAATCGTGGTTTATCGAAAACAATGTAGAAGTCTTACATGATGCAAATGTAGAGTATGTTGAAAAAGATGGCGTTTGCAATAATGGTGTTTGTTTTGTAAATGATGTTACCATCTGGACGGCAGGTGTTCGTCCACATTATTTAGCGAGAAATTTACCATTTGCAAAAGATGAGCAAGATAAAATAATCGTAAATGACTTTTTTCAAGTACCAGAAAACACCAATGTGTATGTAGTAGGGGATTGCGCATCTTCTATTCATTCGCCAAGCGGACAGCTCGCCATGCAGCAAGGAGAACAAATTGCTGATATTCTACTAGCTGTTTTACATGACAAGGAACCAAAGAAACCGAAAGATATAAAATTAAAGGGAACACTTGGATCCCTTGGCAAAGCGGATGGGTTCGGCAATATGTTCCAGCAGCCATTCACCGGGCTCGTTCCTCGCATAGCCAAATCAGGTGTATTATGGCTAAGCAAAAGACATTGATTTATAATTTTCAACCAAATAAAAACAGGCATTCTAAAATAGGATGCCTGTTTTTCGTGTGAATACTGCCGGTAAGAGAGCTTATTAAAAAGGCTTTTACCGTCCGTCAAAATGTCAGTGATGAAATCCTCTATGGAACTTTCCCTTCATCCCTTCAAATGGAAACACTTTAAGCCTCTTTGCCTCTTCCGCATGATCATTAACAATCTCATTCAGAATTTGCTGGGGGTTTTTACCCTCCGTACCAATTCCTAACTTCTCCGCCGCTTGCATAATTTTCGTCTCTTGGATTTCTTTTGCCAGGGCATAGTCATCTTTTCCTTCTGTTTCGATGCCTAATTTATCTGCTTCCTTGTTAATATAATGCTTAAAAATACTATGTTTGAGCGATTCCACATCTTTTCCCTTTGTTGAAATTCCTAATTCCTCTGCCTTTTGCTTTAGCCGGGCTTCATAAACTTCCTTGGCTAGCTCGTCAGGTTCTTTCCCTTCTGTTTCGATTCCTAATTCTTTCGCCTTTTGTTTCACCTTTTCATGGTGTACCTCTTTAGCCAACTCTTCCGTATCCTTACCATCTGTCTCAATTCCCAACTCATCTGCGGCCTTTTTTATGGATGCTTCATAAACCTCTTTTGCTAGCGTCTCCATATCCTTATCTTTTGTTTCAATTCCTAATTCTTCCGCCCGCATTTTAATCAATGCCTCGCTATTATAAAACCCATATTCATGCTTTTTATTTTGGCCTTGTTTGTCCTTCATAACATGAACATGATCAGAAGCTGCTGTTTCGCCTGGAGCATGTAATCCAATTCCTATTAATAAACCGGTTAGCAGTACTGCAAATAATCCTTTTTTCATTCATCATCGTCCTTCCTGTTGTGGATTTTACTATGAATTTTGTTGTCCTTTCATAGCATTTCCATTTTCAGAAAATAAATGAATGAAAAGTTTCTTGCAACGGGGCATATTTTAATTTATGGCACTTACCTTTCTTAGCATCCTTTCTATAACTTGATCGTGTTCCATTAACTCAGAACCCCTATCAATTTGCCTTTCCGCAACTAATAATTCAGATTCCAGTCTTTTACGGTCCTCCTGATACTTAGAAAACCCATTGTAATCCCGCCGAATCGTTGTTGATGGTTTAACATCCATGCTCCACACCCCCTCCTTATTTAACATGACCTTAACAATATTATGTCATTATAATTATGTGAAAACAGTCTAATATGGTAAATACAAAAAAGGCGTGGACCCGGAAGTATCACTCCAACGTGTCCACACCTTTTTTACTGTTTAATCATCTTCTTTATTACTAATATATTCGTTCGGTTCTCCACCTTGATTATTATGATTTTTAAACTGACTTTTGCGGCCATTTCGGTGTTCGCCATGGTTTGTATTTTCTTTAAATTGATTGTTGAATTCTTTTTCCTTGTTGACCATAAAAAGTATGCCCCCTTCCATTGAATTTGCATCTTATTCTTTGGAAAAGGGACATATTTATTCACTTTTTCAAGTATCCTATTTTCTACAGTGTTCCGGTCGATGTAGTTTTACCTAGACCAGCATAATCTTTGGCGAAAACACCTTTTTCCAGGCCACAAACGTTACCAATAACAATATAGCCAAGTATAAATAAACTCCAAAGTTAATCGTGGTTGCCAGAAAATGTAATCCAGCAAACGCAGCAACAAGGAACATCAGCAAGAAATATTTGATCGAATTCGCACCTTCTTGCGCTGATTCAAAGGGCTCGGTAAATGGATAATCCTCATTATTAATTACTTTATAAGCAATCAATGTGTTTAATACCGCGGTCACAAAAACAATTGCTAAATCAGGCAAGATCTCGAATGAAAAAATCGCTACAAACGCCACACACAGAAGCAGATAAACTGGTAAATATAGTTTGACCAGAAATGCTTTAAGTGTTGCACTATAAAATCGCTCCGTATGTTGTATTGGCGTGACCTGGAAAATCCACGCCCCCTTATATTTTCCGGAGAATTTCAGCATATGAACAACGACACCAATAATAATATTGCAAAAATAAATATTAAAATAGACATTGCTATTTGCCAGTTCTGAAAAAGATGTCCCTGTATTTAATGAATTGAAAACAAAGATAAATGGAAACACTAACGCCATCCCTAACGATGGATATACCTTTAATTTAAACTCCCTTTCCCGTCCCAACATGATCTGGGAAAATCGGAAAAATAACCGTTCCTCCTTACTGGAACAAATCAAGCGCTCCCA
>NZ_JBSVKG010000036.1:0-23508 GCF_054048505.1 Virgibacillus sp. FSP13
AACTATAGCAAACTATTTCGTCTGCGTCAATAACTTTTTTACTGATTTATTTTCGATCAAAGTCACTTCTTAAAGCGACAAGAAATATCTTACCACGTTATTAAACTTGAAGTCAACCATCTTTTTGAAATTCCTTAATTTCCTTCAGTTGTTGTGGTAGATATATAATTTAGCACAAAGTAGACAACTAGCGCAATACCACAACACTCACCAATTATAACCATTTTATTAGAAAAATTTATCATCCTTTGTTTTCCACTCATTTAAAGTTCATTTATCATTTTCCGTCAAAGACCCCCTCTTCAGGGAATATAAAGGATAATGCTCAAAAGTAAGTGAGAGGCAAATGATAACCAAAATATACCTTTCTATGTTATTGGTGTTATCATGAACGAAACTAGCCCCTTGATCGCAAAACGTAGGTTAATTTGGTAATCTTGAATTACACCAAAATACCAAAGCAGAGCTACAATACGAAAAGGAGCTTGTAATATACATGATACCACTAAATATGTAGGTTTAAACATATCAAAAGAAATTTGCAGTGGCAATTGCGGATAGGTATATCTAAACCTTGATATATCGGTATGATTACCTATAACGTAGAGGCAATTAGTAACAAATGAATAAAAAGATTTTGTTGAGCAAATTAATAGAAATTATTACATGAAGGCCTCCTGTATCGCCCAGGAGCTAAGGTATTTTTCCGTGGGTGCAGGGGCAGCGAAGCAAAATGGAACAGATCGTTGGTAAACAACCTGTCCCATATCACCTTTCCCCCACTTCATAAAAACCCTAAAATGGATTCGTCGCCCAAATAGCCGACGTCTTAATAAACGAGCGTTGTTCAAGTTTAAGCAGACTGGTCATATATTCAGCCAAGTCTTCTGGTTGGGTAAATTTTTCTGGATCTGGCTGATTGAAATTCTTTCCCCGTGTAAAGTCTGTTTCGACAAGGCTTGGTGTGAACACACTTACGCGAATATTATTGCGCCGAACTTCTTGCATCAACGACTCACTTAGGCCGATAACAGCAAATTTTGATGCACTATAAGCGCTTGATCCTTCTGTTCCTTTCAATCCGGACATAGAGGAGATATTGATAATGTCGCCACGGTTTCGCTTGATCATGCCCGGCAAGACCGCTTTTGTAACGTACACCATTCCCATTACGTTCGTATCAAGTACATTCTTCCATGTTTCAGTTGTGAGTTCTAAAAATGATCCGCGTGCTCCAATCCCTGCGTTGTTGATGAGAATATCGATGGAGCCTAGTTGTTGTTCGATTTTGTCAACTGCCTGTTGAACTTCCGCTTCGTCTGCTACATCTGCTGCAGCTGTTACAAACGTTGCACCTAATTCAGTCAATTCAGTTTGGATCGTGCCAAAGCTTTCTTCTGATCTGGCAATTAAGCCTAATTCCACGCCTTCTTTTGCAAGTTCTAATGCCGTAGCTCGTCCAATTCCCCTGCTTCCACCTGTAATCAATGCTTTTTTCCCCTGTAATGATTGCATGCTTGAACATCCTTTCTTTTCTATTTCGTTACAACAACTATAGCATAGTCATGTTAGTTCCTTAAAAATCCAGTTCCTTATAGAGGTTGTTCAAAAAGTCCGGTAAAAATGACACATCGAATTTCTTCGTTGGCTTGCTTTTCCGTTCCTCACGTATTAATTGCATACGTTCCGGTACTCAAAGCTACACCGCCTTAAACTTCTCGGTCCTTTTTATCCTCCTTTTGAACATGCACTTATAGTCCGAAATTGTCCTTAACCCTTTTTTGTGGATGACACCAATGATATGCTTACAAAAATAATCCTCCCAATTCATTTGGAAGGATTACACCATAAATGGGCCGCTATTACATACTTTTTTCCCAAGCTCCCTTGATTTCAACACCTGTTGCCTTTGCTGACGCTTCTAAGTCTTTTATTTCTTGGTTGGATAAAGCAACATCAGCAGCTGATAATGCGCCATCGATATGTTTCGATTTGGTAACACCGATAATCGGCACAGTTCCTTTTGCGATGGCCCAGGCTATTGCAATTTGTGCAGGATCAACACGATGGTTTTCACCTAATTTTTCCATATCATTTATTAATGGGGTCAACTTTTCTAGAACTTCAGAATTAAACGCGTCTCCCCTTCTAGTCCCAGTTTTAAAAGGATTTTGAGCGGTATATTTTCCCGTTAACGCACCTTGCTCCAAAACCATATATGAAAAGAATAAGACATTATGGTGATTGCACCATTCTACAATCCCGGCGTCTTCCGATGAGCGATAAAGTAAACTGTAATGGTTTTGTACGGCTGATAGTTCTAAGCCTTCCTTTTCAAGAATGGAAGCAGCCAACTTTATTTCTTCCAAGTTATGATTCGAAACACCCGCATGTTTTACTAGTCCATTTTTCATTAATGGGATAAGTTCAGCTGTCCATTTTGTTACATCTTTCGGGTTATGAATCCAGTAGATATCGGCATGATCCACGCCCAATCGATCTAAACTTCGTGTAAGGGATTCCTCCATTGCGTCTTGAGCACCTGGAGTAAACTTTGTTGAAATCAACACATCGTTTCGGTTCTTGATAAAATTCCCTAAAATAGATTCAGAAGCACCCATTCCATACACTGCGGCAGTATCCCACAAATTGAATCCCCCATTCATAGCCGCTTCAAAAACAGGCTTGAGATCCTCATCTGTAAGATTATTGCCAAAAACGGCATCTCCGCCATTTGCTCCGCTTCCCCAAGACCAGGTTCCTAATGCAATCGGAGGAATCTTATCGTTTTTTAGTTGAACATAATTCACTTTTAAACCCCACCTCTCAAGTATATTTTATCATTTTTCTCTATTATCATAAAATGGTACATCGTATGTAATAAATATGAGAGAAGCAAGACCAACCCTCATGATTGGTCTTGCTTGTCAGCCCTTTTCTGCTTATCACTTTTATCTGCCTTAGGTTTTTGATGTTGTTTTGTGATATCATCATTCATTTGTAAAGTTGAAGAATCCAAATTATTATTTAATGCCGCTTCTTCATTAAGTCTTTCTTCTTTATCCACGTCTATGTTCCCTCCAATATCATACAGAATAATATATAATTTGCCCTTTGGTTTTTATAAAATGTATCATTACGAACAAAATTACCGTCCTATGTGCTGAAGGCGAACCTCAAGCCCAAAAATATATCTTCAGTTATATGGGAAAAATATCAAGCGTGAAATTGACATTTAATCGCGACAGTAAGTATAGTAATTATCTAGATACTAGAAAAAATAAGTCGAGCACTAGCTGGATGCTGAAAGAACGGAACGCTGGGAGGTAAAACAATGGAAGCAGCCATTTCGTTAAGTACTTTGAAAGCTTTAGTAGAAAAGAAAATGAAGAAAAAAATCCTCGTAAAAGTAATGTGGAATGACAATGAAAAGATAACGTTATTCATCACGCCAAATATGAAAATCAACTCCTTTATATATGATGAAAAAGAAGGGTATTTGTTTTACGATCACGAAGGAAAGCCTGTCGGGTATGAAATCCCATGTATTCTGCCGGAAAAGGTATTCGTAAACGGAAAAATAAATATGGAAGCAATTCAAGACAAGCGATTAAGGATTAACAATCAGCCCATATCGAACGAAGATATACAATTTTTAGGAGAATAGCATTTGTAAAAACGAAAAGGCGGGGAAGCTATTTCTTATAGTCCGTTTATTTTATTACACTTAAATACATAACTAGCAACTAATCGAATAAAACCATCACAATCTTTTTGAGTATGTGCTTTATCCAGAGATTCGTAGTACCTATCCGACTTTCTACTTTAATGACAACGAGCGGGAAGCCATTTTTCATGAGTTCTAAATTTAATAATAAAGTCACCATGTAAAATGTTATCGGACTTCCCACAGTTTTTATATACTTTTTCCACATTTAATGAAATCGTTAACTATACGTTTGTTGTAATCCTTTCATGACAACGAATAAGCATATTACAAAAGTGTGAAATCATGCTTTTGTCCGTATAACCGAGGGCTTTACAACCAATTCTAATTTGTTTACAATGGCCACTACTTAATGAAGGGAGAATGATAATGAGTAAAAAATGGTTGTTAAGTTTATCCTTCTTACTGATCGTATTTGTAATGGCTGCATGTAGTGACAACGGTGATGACTCAGCTGAAGATAAAAAAGAAGAATCAGAAACACAGGAGCAAGCGTCGCCGGAGGATGGTACTGAGGCGAAAATGCCCGAACCTGACCTAGAAGACATTCCTGATGTCGTTGCAGAAGTTAATGGAAAAGAAATATCAAAGGAAGAGTTTGCAGCCACATACGAAGGACAATTTCAACAGGCTGCAATGCAAGCACAGATGAGTGGACAAGAAGTTGATCAAGATCAATTAAAAGAGCAGATTACAGACGGTTTAATTGGTCAGGAACTTGTTATCCAAGAAGCTGAAAACAGTGGCTTTGATGCTTCAGAGGATGCTGTTAATGAAACACTAGATAGTTTGGTAGAACAAAATGGACTTGAATCACAGGATGACTTCTTTGCTGCATTAGAAAAACAAGGGATGCCGAAAGAGGACGTAATGTCTCAGGTTGAAACACAAGTAAAAGTAAACAAGCTCATTGCTAGTGAAACTGGTGACGTTGATCCAACCAAAGAAGAGTTACAAAAAATTTATGATGAATATACAGCCCAGCTAGAACAAGTGGGTGAAAAAGATGGCGAAGAACAAGAAATCCCATCCTTTGACGAAATGAAGCCAAAGCTTATCGAACAAGTTAAATCTGAAAAGGAATCAGAAACATATCAAACACTTGTCAAAGAGCTTCAAGAGGATGCAGATATCACGAAAAACTTGTAATAGGAAAACCGGGTCCGAATAAGGCCCGGTTTTTTTGTTTATGAGACGATTCTCTCTGTGTGCTAGACTAGAAATGTTATGGTTAAACTTGTTCACTTGAATGGCTACTGCAACACTTTCTGCCGGAAAGGTATAGTTGCATTTGGAAATCGCTTTCACTATACTAATATCGTCACAACCAATAAATTAGGAGGGAAAACCCATGCTACCCAACTTTAATGAAAACTTGCAAAAATATGCCAAGCTTTTGGTCGCCAAAGGTATCAATGTTCAAGCTGGCGATTGGGTAAAAATGACCATTGCGGTTGATCAAGCTCCACTCGCTCGTTTGGTCACGAAAGAAGCTTATGCGCTAGGGGCTGAAAAAGTGATCGTGAAATGGTCTGATGACGAAATCACGAAAGAGCATTACATACATCAGTCTGAAGAATTATTGACCAACATTCCAAAATACGAAATTGAAGAATCCGAAGACCATGTATTGAATCATCACGTCTGTCGTCTATCCATTTTATCCAGTGATCCAAGCCTATTAAATGAAATTGATCCTACTAAAGTTGCTGCATTTCAAAAAGTGGCTGGAAAAGCATTCAAAGCACAGCGCATTGCAACACAAAATGACGACTTAAAATGGACCGTTGCTGCTGCGGCTGGTGCTGGCTGGGCAAAAAGTGTCTTCCCTGATCTAGCAACTTCTGAGGAACAAGTCGATGCCTTATGGGATCAAATTTTCAAAACGTGTCGTATCTATCATGATGATCCTGTTGCTGTCTGGGATGAACATAAAGAAACACTGAAGGAAAAAGCGACAACATTAAATGACATCCAATTTGATAAACTACACTACACAGCACCTGGAACGGATTTAACGTTAGGTTTGCCAAAGAACCATATTTGGGCAAGTGCGGAAAGCTACAATCCAGATGGTGTCGAATTTATTGCCAACATGCCGACGGAAGAAGTCTTCACTGCGCCTGATACACATCGTATGGATGGTGTCGTTCGTAGTACCAAACCACTAAGTTATGCTGGTACGTTAATTGAAGGCATTGAAGTACACTTTGAAGATGGCAAAATTGTAGATATTTCTGCTGAAAAGGGCGATGAAACGATTAAGAAATTGGTTAATGATAACGAAGGTGCAACAGGTCTAGGTGAAGTTGCGCTCGTTCCAGATCCATCCCCTATTTCCCAATCAGGCATTACTTTCTTTGAAACACTATTTGACGAAAATGCCTCCAATCATCTAGCAATCGGTGCAGCCTACCCGACAACAATTCAAGGCGGGACAAAAATGAGCGAAGAAGAGTTACTGAAGCACGGCATGAATGTTTCCACCACCCATGTTGATTTCATGATTGGCTCCGACCAGATGGACATTGACGGCATCAAACAGGATGGCTCGGTTGTTCCGATCTTCCGTAATGGGGATTGGGCGATTTAGGGTTTGTCTTATCGGACCTGTGAACAAAAGCAATATCCGCTCGTCAGTGTTATTGATGATGGGCGGATTTTTTCAACCCAAGAAAAGCCTCGGTTTCTCCCCAAAATATTTTCCGACTACGTAATTCACACATTTCATGTTTTACCTATTATGCAACAGGAATAGACATATATAGGTAATAGTTACTAGAGATAGTAATTTTCCACATGCTTAAATCATTCTTTGAAGGGAAGTAATACAAGATGGCTAAGTTAGATGGAAAAACAGCAGTAATCACTGGTGGTGCTGGTGGTATCGGTCAAAAAACAGCAGAATTATTTTTAAAAGAAGGTGCAAATGTGCTGCTTGTCGATATGAACCAGGATGCCTTGAATAAGGCCAAAGCAAACTTACAGGAACTTGGTGAAGTTGCAGTTGCAAAGGCAAACGTTACAGATGAAGCAGAAGTGAAATCATATGTAAAAGAAGCGACAGATAAATTTGGGTCGATTGATATATTCTTCAACAATGCGGGTATTGAAGGTGAAGTTGCCCCAATGGCCGAACAGAAATTGGAAGATTTCCAGAAAGTCATGACCGTTAATGCCCAGGGTGTTTTTCTTGGCCTCAAGCACGTATTGCCCGTCATGTCGGAGCAGAAAAGCGGTAGTGTCATTAACACTTCTTCCGTTGCAGGTCTTGGTGGTTTCCCAGGACTTTCACCATATGTTGCCTCAAAACACGCGATTGTTGGGTTATCCAAATCAGCTGCCGTTGAAGTAGCAGATAAAGGTGTACGTGTTAACTCCATTCACCCCGCACCCGTAAATACACGAATGATGCGATCCATCGAGAAAGGGCAAAATCCAAATGATCCGGAAAATGCAAAGGAAGAACAAACTAGTAGCATTCCACTCGCTCGATATGGCGAAACAGAGGACATCGCTAATCTTGTCCTATTCCTTGCATCCGATGACAGCAAATTCATCACCGGCGCACAATACCGCGTTGACGGTGGTATGGGGGCAAACTAAATCCAAAAAATAAATTCTACCTTTTATTAGCTTGTTTATTTAAAATCCCTTTCTAGCTTAGATATTGAACTAGTGTTTTTAAATCACAATATCATGCAGTAGTTGCTTTAAACCTTAATATTTTTTATTTTTTTAATCTCATCTTAATTCATCTAAAAAGGCTGCTTAACACTAAGCAGCCTTTTTACTACTATTTAAAATACCTTTTAATTGAATCATATATTACCAATAACCCAATAATCAATGCTGTAGTTCGCATTACAAACTCACTAACAAGTAAAGAACCCATGACTTCATTTTCGTTATAAAAACGACCTGTAATAATTACCGGAGCTACTATGATTATTACACCTATTATCAAATTAATAAAAAAAGCTATTAGTGAGTTATTTTTCATAATAATCCTCCTGTGTTATTCTGGGTTAGAAATTATAGTACCCGTCGGTCCAGACATATTTATAATGGTTAGATGAATAGGAAACACTAAAATTCACATTAGCGATTTGTCCAACACCAATATTGACGCTCCCGTTTACTGTTGTTGTACCATTATTATAAAAATCCCCATCTACTGTGTAATAAATTCTATTTGGATTTTGTAGATGAGTATAAACATTGCCTGAAAATTGTTTTGATTTTCCATTCGAATATCTATTCATCGTCACGTTTAAGATTTTCTTAATCGCCCTGAAACTACCTCCACCTTCATCTGTTTGAACATAATATTTCACACCAGGTTCATAGGTTGATGTAACAGTAAAATAAGATGTTAATGTTCGATATGGGCTGCGTAAGGTGAAACAGATGACTTTCGGGATTTATCACTTGTAAAACTTGAAATAACCTGGGTCTTCGCCTACTTTTTTGATATGTTGTTATCTTTTGCAATACCTTCAACAACTTCATCAAAAGTTAAAACTTCGCTCATGGTTGTTTCTGCATTCTCAATATCAACGTATCCTTGAAGTTTATTCACATGTTCCATACCGTCTTCTGTCGTATTCTCTTCTGCAAAGACTGGTGAACTCGACACAAGAACAGCACCTACAACTAGCGCCATTCCAACTATTAATTTTGTAGAAACTCATAAAAATCCCTCCAAAAATTAGTAGTTTAGTAGCTCCAAATACATTATACACCATTAAACGTCATAGTTAAATCATTTTTCAAAAAAGTAATTTAATTTATAAAATTTATGGAAATTAAGTTAATTAACTTTCGTAGACTAAAAGTTACGCTTTATTTGGACAGCAGTACTCTCCATTGGCACCTATATTATGTTACCTAACGACTGACAATCATCAGGATAAAGGAGAAACAATTCGACTTGGTTACCAACAAAGCTTTCTTTGACACTTTCAAATCGCTGAAAAAGCCTTTTAAATAAATAGGACGGATAACCCCTGCATTGCACCAGAAAAAACACTGTAAGAACTTCCCCCTACAGTGTTTTTTATAAACAATCAAAACGCGCCTGATCCACCGCCACCTCCACCAACACCAGCTCCTCCGCCTGGAGTGCCGCCGGTTGAGGAGGAGGCAGATACCGTATTGTTCGCCTGATCAAAGTTGTTACTGGCGGATGTTGCTATCAACATGAACAGCAACATATCAGAATTACTGGGACTGGCCGCAAATAGTTGCTCATTTTTCTTCTTGATTCGCCAATCATTCGTCCCAATCCCGTAGATGAAAGCACGTTTCTGGTCATCATCCATTTGCTCATTCCATTCATCAACATCCATTTTCTTGTATTTCTCTTTAAAGTCCTTCCATTGATGACTAATTTCTACGCCTTTCATCGTTTTTGGTCGATATAATATTGCAAATACGATTAACCCAAAGGATAGCAGGCCTGAGAAGATCATCCACATATACAATTCATGGATCCCAAACAATATAGCTGCTGGTACTAAAGGAATGCTTGATAGACCAATCCATACACGCTTTTTTGTCTTTTTCTCAAATAAGTGATAACCCTTAACTTCTTCTTGTACCGCTTCTTTCCATGCTTCATAATCTTTTTGATATTTAGAATGGTTGGTTTCACTTTTGGTGTATGCTTCGAGATCCTTTAGGTGAAATACTTCATTTTGCCCAATCGTATCAAACAACCAATGGATCAAATCACTTTCATGATCGTGGTCCGTATTGCGATGCACAACATGGAATGTATTCTCATCTTCCCGTTTCACATACCCTTTTCGAACCAAATCCATTAGCGCTACCGTCAGTCCTTCTGCCCCTATAATTCCCGAATTCATAAAGGATATTGTCGCGGGTATGCTCATCTCTGCTTTCGGTATGAAGGATACAGTTGGAATTCGTCGCTCGATTTCCATGTCTATTGCGTGTTTCTTCCGCCATGCAGAAAAGCAGATGATAAGGAAATAAAACGCAAAGATGCCAACAATATATGGAGCCAGATTTTCTAAAAAGCTTTTCCGCTCCTCAAAGGCAGCCTGTTTTTCTTGCAGCTCTGTTTTTGCCTGCAAGATCTCATCCCGCATCGGTTTTTCTTTTGTCATTGTTGCACTTGGAAAAAGCGCTGCATCATAGGCAACATGAATATTGCCGTTTGATCCTGCTGGCACCTCCCCCATCACAAAATGCACAACGCCATTCTCTTTTGTTTTTGCTGTCCCAAACGCCTCTTCATCGCCAAATGCAATCACATCATCTGTTGATTTCGGCGGGTGAACGTATACATCGAACTGCCCATAATCCGATTCATTGCCTTCATCAAAAAATGGCCAACTAAATTGCCCCACATCGGAATAGAGCTGGACGCCATTTTTGATCGTATAACTTACGTCGATGGTAATCCGGTCATCCTTCCCCTTGCGATAAATTTTATATTCATTTTCGTCCTGTTCTACTTTTAAATTTTCTCCATCCTCCGTCGCCTTCACGTTAATAATTTGTGTATCCTCTTTAGGAATCAATGTCCTTGTTATACCATTAAACTCACCATCAAAGGTGTACGTTTGCTTTTCGGTCACATCTACCGTTCCATCCTCCTGTAAAAATGCATCAATTTTCATATGTTCAATGGAATATTCCATTGCATGTGTTGTTAGTGGAAAAATTGTAATCGAAGCAACTAATAGAATAAGTGCGAGTAATTTTTTCATGGCGAAACCCCTTTCCATTCATTTATACGTAAAGGGATGTGAATAAGTTTCATGGCGTTGGGTCGTTAGCCTGTTGTTTTTGTACACGGATCAATCATTATTTATGCTACGATAGCCATAAGTTATTAGAACAGAATCGGGATAAATTCGTATACATTATTTTTCATTTTGAGGCCAATAGTTACATTGTCGATGAATATAATTTGCGTAAGATGTGAAATCTGTTTTTAGCCATGTGAAATGTATTACTTCCCAGGACAGGGTTGCAAACAGAAAATTGAGGAGGATTGATAGAATGAGAAAATTATTCTTTCTTCTGACTTTACTAAGTCTAGTGGCCTGTGATATAAACTCTGACACTTCTGAAGTAGTCATCGATTGGGTTGATTTTGTAAACATTGATGGTGAACAATATCAGAGTCTTCATACGGTGAAAATTGCGGACAGCCGTTTCATTGGTGCTGAAATCGGGCAAGTGGATTTTCAAGTTGATGAAAATATTTCCAATCCAAGCTATAAGCCTAAGGATGGGGATGCAGCATTTTTGAAAAAGGGAACAAAATTATATCAGGTAAAAGATATGCCAAACCTTCTTGCTGTACGTGATGAGCATGAGATTAACGGGTACAAAATCTATCAGAATGAGGACTCGAAAGCTAACTGGAATTATCAACATATGAACAAAGACACCATCGAGAAGATCGAAATTTACGAAGGCTATACCAATCCAAAACCGCTTCATGCTATATCAGGAGAAAAAGAAATAGACAGATTGATTCAGTTGCTTGATGAAGGAAAAACAAGCAATGACTTTACCCCGGACATATCAGAAGGAGATCCTGTCATGTACCATATGGTATTCTACCACGATAAACCAATTAGCTATCAATTTACATTACAATTTGATGGGGATGTGTGGTTCTGGAGTCCGGATCATTTACAAATTGTTCCCGATGAGATTGGAGATATTATACTTGCCCCGTAGAGTGCATGACCTACCCGGCTTCGTGCACGGCTTCCTCTGGTATGTGCACGATCTGCTTGGCTTCGTGAACGTCTTTCCTCGGACCGTGCGCGACTTTCCTCCATTCATACACGACCTGCCCAAGGAAAAGCTCTCCTCTCAATTGTGGAAAATAGCAGGAGGAATCCAATTAATCAGAAAGCGGGAAGTAGCAGGATTATTTGATGCTATATAATCCCGCCAATTCTTTTTATACAAATGAAGTGTAAAATAGTTAAATATGAGTACATGAAGAAAAGGGAATTCAATCACTCCATTCATTCTTCTTCAATATATGCCGCTAACGTCGCAGCTGTAAACTGCCCCGCAATACCGCCTTTCCCAAGAAAATAGGAAACTATTTCACCTTCAGTTAACCCCAGTTCCTTCAAGCCCCTTGCGATCATCGATAAATAGGCTGCTGATGGTTTGTTAACTATTGTGTGATCCATCGGTGTGTTCGCTGTAAATGTAAACATTGGAAATCCATCTTCCTCGCCAAGATAGACAATTGATCCATACCAGCCGTCCGTTACCATTTGTTTACCCATTCGAATCACCTGCTGCAAATCGACCTGCAAGCCTGGCTGATTATTTTCTTGTGCGACGACTTCTGAGAATTGTTCGGATGTAATCAAATATTTCCTTGCCAACGTTCGTTCCTTTTCAACCGGGATATCCCCAATAAAAGCAACCCCACCATCGCCCCATTTGCTACGTTCTTTGGCAAAATACAGTGGATATGGCAATTCCGCCTTTGCACTTCTTTTTGGTGCAGTTTTATCCGTACATCCCCATTCCTTCGTTGATGAACCATTTGGGGTATCACCAAAAATATAGCAAAGAAAGCGGTCCTCACAAATATTCGAACCATAGCTCACATACCAAACATCCATTAATAGCTCCTCCTCTCATGGAATCGTTTTGTAGATTCTATTCAAAGCCGATTTTGTTACCATTATATCGTACACCAAAGATGCGATTCCAGTTATATAAGAAGACTTCATTGACTACTCTGTTTCTTCCATATAGTATGAAAAATAAAAAGGAGTATTTTTCATGAAACGCATTATTCTACTATTAATTCCAGTACTTTTCATTATTGTTGCTGGATGCAGTGACGATTCCTCATCCGCAAGTTCGGCTGAAAATGAAAGTGTTGATTCACAATCCTTAGAAAGTGATAGTTCAGCTTGGGAGAATAACGATGATCGTGACAAAGATGATTCAACTACGGATACTAGTCAAGCTGAGGAAGATAATAACGAGCCTGATTCTACTAGTCAATCCACATCTACAGAAAACAATACGAATGATAGTTCAGTAGATAATGATACAAATGATCAAAATGCAGAAACAACTTCAAATTCCCAAACCACCGAAACGAATGATATACATATCTCATCCGGAAGTTCTGCTATTAAATACCTAAAACAGCAATTGGAAATGGACAATGACGATATCGTATTCGATGATATGGGTGGAACGTTAGAGCAAGATGATAAAGGATCTTACTATACGGTAAAACTTGTTTCAAAGTCGATGGTGGAAGATGGGGGCTCAGGAACAGCGGGAATATATAAGGTTTATCAGGATGGGAGCTATCAGTCAAAATATTAATCCAGACCAGTAATATCGAAAATTTTTTCATAAGCGAGTTATCATCCCAATTTCTAGAATCCAAAGGTGCTGATAACTCGCTAATGATTTGCAAGAACAATATCCACCCCACCTCCCCTTCGCATCCTTTGCCTTCCCACCCCACAACCTTTACAATGATCATTGTGAAAGGAGTCTATCAATGAACACAAACTATGACCTACCTGAAAATATAAATGAACTTTTACAAGCAACAAAACGAAATGATGATACATTGCAAAACCTCATTCGCCAAGGCGGCTATGTCCCACCACATATCGATCTAGTCATCGATGCCATTACCGCTTTAAGCATGGGCAAAAATATTTTATTAAAAGGACCGACTGGCGCTGGGAAGACGAAATTTGCAGAAACGCTGTCTAATTTATTCCAGCAGCCGATGTTCAATGTCAATTGTTCCGTGGATCTCGACGCGGAAAGCTTGATGGGTTTTAAAACGTTAGCATATGAAGATCAAAAGCAAGTGATTGAATTTGTCCCGGGACCCGTAACGAATGCCATGAACCATGGAACGTTTTTATATATTGATGAAATAAATATGGCCAAACCGGAGACATTGCCACTTATTAATGGGGTGCTGGACTACCGAAGAACGGTTACCAATCCGTTTACGAATGAAATCATGACAGCAGAAGCAGGTTTTAATGTGATTGCGGCGATTAACGAAGGCTATGTTGGTACCGTTCCACTGAATGAGGCGTTGAAAAATCGCTTCATCGTTATTGATGTTCCATATTTGGAAGGGGAACAGCTCAAACAGTTGATCCAAACGAACACAAGGCTAACAAATAAAACGACCATTGATCTTTTTGCCAAATTGTCCGCTGATCTCATTCAAGCTGTATATCAGGGAAAACTGTCCGAAGATGCCGCATCGATCCGGGCATTGCTTGATGCTTGTGATTTAAGTACGGTAATTCCCGCGAAACGCGCTGTTATTCGGGCAATCGCAGATAAACTAGAGGAAGAGCGCGAACGAGAATTTGTGAACAATATAGCAGACACCCTATTTTAGTGCGTGTTCAAAAAGGAGGATAAAAAGGACCGAGAAGTTCGAGGCAGCGTAGCTTTGAGTACCGGAACGGGCTTCCATAGGATGTGGTGACTTCTGCGTTGCCCACAGGACGTGGGCGGTTTTAGCAGAAGTTCCTTAGCCCGTGAGGAACGGAAAAGCAAGCTAACGAAGAAATTCGATGTGTCATTTTTACCCGACTTTTTGAACAACCTATTTTAGAAAGGAGCATGCTGGATGAAGGGTAACCGGTGGATTGATACAAACATCGATACGAATCTTTTTCTGCAACTACAAGACCTAACTACAGTGTTATCCGGAAACGCTGATTTAGCTTTTGAATACACGTACGGATCGTCTATCGATATCATCGATCATAAAGTGACAGGCAGTAAGATTTGGGATATGGATAAACTTGAAATTAAGGAACCCGGCTATAAAACGGATGTCTTTTTGCGAACGATCGGGACATTAAATCAAACGCATATTCCGTCCATGAAAACATATTTGGAAGATATGGGCGAATCCAAGTTGCCTAAATTCGGGATCCAACTTGTAACGTTACTGGAAGATATTCGGTTGGAGGAAATTATCAAACGGGTCAGACCAGGGACAAAACGGGATTTTTCCATCCGTACCAACTATCTAAAACACTATTTTACAACGCAATTAGCCACAAACGTAACAAAAAGCTATGCACTGGATGAACTATTTTGCCTGATCTACCTATTATTGCAAACCGATCAACCTGACCCTGATTTTCCTCAGGCAAATAACGTACAGCTTGAACATTTAGAAAGACTCAAGCCATTACTTTACGCCAGTTATGAAGCAAAAAAGTCAGCAGATATCGTACAGATTGCACAACAAATCGTATCTTCACTAACAGAGCAGTATAAGGACATGATGAACGATTATTTTACGTTTCCCATTTCCCATATCGAGTCCTACACAAGGAATACGTTATTTGATGAATTAACCCGGACCGATGAACTGGCAAACAATGACATAGAAGAAGTAGATGAAGAAAACAGCGAGTATTTTGATCAGCCTTTTTCCACTTGGCACCGAGAAAATCAAAATAGTGATCGGAAACAAAACTTTCTCCAATTTGAACTAGATGTTGGTACGAAAACAAACATCCGTGGTGGTGGCGCACGAGAAACCGAGGACGCGGATCAAGCAATGGGTAGCGTTCAAGGCACTTCTGGAAAAAGTAAACGGAACGACTATTCCGATCTAGAATCGCTGGAAAAACAGGAGGAGAAGCAAGGAAAGGAAGCAAGCGGAGGCGAAAATATTTATGGTGTGGAAAATAAACATGCTGTCGCAATCGAAAAAAATGCAGAAATGCCGTCCGAAGCTGATATGGAGTTATATCGGCAATACGTCCGTGAGATCGAGCCATTCAAACGGAAGCTTGCAGCAACCATTGAAAAAACAATCGAACACAAAAAGAATGCACCACGAAAAGATTTAGTCAATGGAAGACTATCAAAAAAATTATTACCGCTTGTCATCGATGAGAACCCCCGCGTATTTTATAAAAAAAGCCAGGAGTCAAGTGACATTGATGCGGTATTCACTTTACTTGTCGACTGTTCCGCCTCGATGCACAATAAAATGGATGAAACCAAACGAGGAATTGTATTATTTCACGAAGTATTAAATCAATTAAAAATCCCCCACTCCATCATCGGATTTTGGGAAGATGCCAATGAGGTAAAGGAAAACTATCAGCCGAATTATTTTCACCGGATCCATTCCTATATCGATTCTTTTTATCAAAACGACGGAGCCAACATCATGCAACTGGAGCCGGAGGAAGATAATCGGGACGGCTTTAGCATCCGCGTCATCACAAAAGAGTTAGTAGCCAGAAGAGAAAAGAACAAGTTCCTGCTCGTCTTTTCCGATGGTGAACCAGCAGCTTCAGGATATGATCAAAATGGGATTATCGATACGAATGTTGCGGTGGCTGAGGCGCGTAAAAAAGGGATTGACGTCATCGGCATGTTTTTGGCAGATGGCGAGATTGATGAACATGAGGATGCAACGATGAAGAACATATATGGGAAAGAACGTCTAATGGTCCCAAGTGTCGCTGAGCTGCCTGAGCAGTTTGCACCGTTGTTGAAGCGCTTGTTGATGAAGGTGATTTAGGTGTGGTGTCGGTTACTCAAGATATTTAAACCGAATACAAAGAAACAGCCCTACACAAGATGGTAGGGCTGTATAATGAATACGTATATAATTTTAAACCCCATCCTCAAGACTAAGCACGAAACTCAATCATTTTGCAAAATTAACCCATCACCCATTTTAACGATATGATCAGCATAAACAAGCATTTCCTCATCATGGGTAACCATTAGGGAAGTAATGTTAAGTGTTTTCGTTAATTCCTGAATTAGCAACATAACATCTTTAGACTTTTTTGAATCCAAACTTGCAGTAGGTTCGTCTGCAAAAAGAACTTTAGGTTTATGAATAATTGCCCGAGCAATTGCAACCCTCTGTTTTTCCCCACCAGACAATGAAGGTGGATAAGCATTTTTTCGATGTTCCATTTCAACAAAACCTAGAATTTTATCAATTTCTTTATTTTGATCATGTTTCGTTAATTTGGATTCCGAAACATTCAGCATTAACTTAAGTTGTTCTTCTACTGTCAGAAAAGGAACAAGATGTGCAAACTGGAAGACAAACCCAAATTTACTTGCCCTTATTTTCCGAATCTGCTCTTGGTTCATATCACTTACATTTTTTCCTTCAAATATAACCCGACCATTTGATGCGGGTTGAAGTCCTGCAGCAATGGTTAACAATGTGCTTTTACCAGATCCTGATGCACCTACTAATGCTGTTATCCCCCCTTTTTCAAGGGTAAGATTGATTCCTTTTAGTATTTCTTCCTTCACTTCACCATTAGTGAACGCCTTTTTCACTTCGTCTATTGTAAAAAATTCCATGTTAAACCTCTCCTTGTTGTATTGCTTGTAATGGTTCAACTTTTTTCGTTTGTAATCCCGAGAGTGTAGCTCCGATAAATCCAATAATTAAAAAGACAACCGACAATTGTGTTGTTGTTTCAAAAGTTAAACTAAAAGGCATCCCTTCAGGTGCAATCATATTAAATCCTTGACTGAGTGCAACAGATAAACCAAGTGCTATTACGGTAATAAATAGCATTTGTGTCCACATCATTTTGAATAAGGCACTAGTTTTCAATCCAATTGCTTTTAATATGCCGTACAATCCAATTTTCTGGACGTTCATCATATAGAAAAAAATTGCAAACAACATTCCACTAATCACAACTAAAAACCAGACAATCATATTAAGGGACATTTGCTCCGCACTATAACTTGGTATCGTATTGAGAAATTCCTTCTTGGAAAATGACTGTAATCCAGCCACTTCTGATGCCTTATCCTTTCCAGGTGCAAAAATCAATTGCATTTTATCTGTTCCATAAATTTCTTTGTAATCCTTTTTACTAATATAGGCAACTGGGGCATGGCTGAACTTCTTTTGGTCAACAAAACCTTTTACAGTAAATTCACCACCAAATTGATTGTTTGTTAAAATATCTCCAACTTTTAAACCTTTATCCTTCATTGAACGATCTAATATCACTTCCCCGGCACTGACATCCTTAAATAGCTTTGAATCGGTTGAAGTGACAAATGAGACACTATGTTGCTTGCCATTCTCATCATTCAAAAAGCCCATTTGAATCGACAGTGCTACAGCATCATTCCGTTTATTTAACAATTTTTCTTGGGTACTGCTATCGATTCTCGACAGATTATAGGTTTCGTCTGCATCTGTATCCATATAAAATTCCCCGTCTGGTAAATCTTTAATTAATGCAGCATTATCTTGGGATAATCCATTCGCCAAACCCGAAATAATAAACGTTAATAGGCTAATTAAAAAAACAATTGAACCTAAAATTAAAAATCTTATTTTATTCTTTTTCATTTCCTTCCACGCAAGGTTCATCTTCAATTCCTCCAATATCTGATCTACAATCCTAGTCTATAACTCTTATATGAACAGAAAATGAACAGGTAATTACATTTTCACACATACCCTTAACAATGTCTGAACCGTACTTCATTAATTCATCTAAAAAACAAGACTACGATGTTGAAACTTAACCAAAATAATGCCTGCGAATATTTATTGTAATATTCTAATATCTATGTTATTCTTTGATATGGGAGGGGATTTTCAAAATGATTACAATCCGTCAAATCTGAACGCTCTAATCATTATCTTTTTCAAAAAGTACACAGTAAAAAGATAATGAGGGAGAGAGAATCTATATGAAATTCAAAAATTTAATAAACAAATTCAATGGAATACAAAAAGAGGTTAACTTTTCTGGAACTGTATATGCAAAAGTGAAGGATTCCGTTTTCACGAAAAGTTATGGCTATTCGAATCGTGCTGAGAAGATTACCAACCAAGAAAATACAAGATACGGGATTGCATCTGGGTGCAAGATTTTTACAGCAATTGCTATTTGTCAGCTTGTTGAACAGGGAAAGCTTTCATTTGGTACAAGATTAAAAGATTGTCTTGCTGTAGACTTTCCTTATTTTGATGAAAACATCACCATTTACCATTTGCTTAGCCATACATCAGGTATACCGGATTATTTTGATGAGGAAGAAATGGATGATTATGAAGAGCTATGGCTGCAAAAACCGATGTATCAGATGAGAAACTTACATGATTTTCTACCATTCTTCCAAAACAAAAAGATGAAATCGCCAGCGGGGACGTGCTTTCATTATAATAACGCCGGATACATTGTCCTTGGATTAATTGTTGAACAAGTGACTGGCGACAATTTTAGTGATTACGTAGAACAGTTCATCTTTAAGAAAGCCTACATGAATGATTCTGGCTATTTTGAAATGGACTCCCTACCTGAAAGAGTTGCTCAAGGTTATGTCGAACAACCTGATGGCGGATACAAAACAAATATATACTCCATCCCCGCAAAAGGTGGATCGGATGGAGGTGCTTATGTAACGGCAAAAGATATGGTTACGTGCTGGGAAAGCTTATTCAATTATAAACTTTTGAATAAAGAAATGACTGACAAACTGTTGGCTCCAAAATCCCATGTTGAAGGAGATATTTTTTATGGATATGGGCTATACATGCAAATGGATCAAGATCACGTTGTAAAGTATATATTAATGGGTTATGATCCAGGAGTTAACTTTCGTGCCGTATTTTATCCGGAAACATCGTTGCATATTGTGGTCTGTTCAAACAAATCAGATGGTGCATATGAGGTTATAACGGAAATACAGGAAATGTTAAAATAATGAATAGGGAGCTGTTGTTGGCTCCCTATTCATTCGTATCAAATTAAGTTAGTGTTGTCTAAATATGATAATTTATCAACGTAACGTCCTTACGTTCTACATTTTGTTCGAATATGGTGTGTAACCTTGTTTTTCAAAAAAGGCTCCGCAGTAATACTTGCATTCGTGCTTGAAGTTCTATTTTTTGCTTCTAACTCAATTTTTCCAACTTCCAACCAAGACCGAGCTATTCCTTTTCCATGATAATTTTTATGATCATAAAGTCTATTGAGATGGTCACCATGTGTTAGGTTACTAAATCCAGCAATCATTTTGTTTATTTTAGTAACGTACGTGATATTCTGGTTAAGTTATCCCTCTAAATTTCTACTTTATAGCGCTTTTCTTCCTTAGGAACCCACTGTGACTTTGAAATAAAGTTTAATACGTGCTGATATGCTGAATTTTTTCAATTCAGCAAGCAGGCCATTTTGTTGAATAAACGTAATAATCAATTAAAAGTTGTTAGGGGGAACTGTGAAAATGACGCAAATTCATAAACGTATAAAAGTTAACATTACGCCAACGGAATCGAAAACAGATGAACCTATTTCTTTTCAAATCTATACCACCGAACCATCACGGCAAATTGTTATTAAAGCTTCTACTAAAGACGACCGTCAAGAGACATTTACTTCTGAAGCAACATATATATCTGATAAAAACGGTCTTATTGATTTAAATATACACTCACCGATAGAAGGTAACTACAAAGGCATTGATGTACTAGGATTATTCTGGTCAATGCAGTCTAAGAAAGATCGAATGTTTATCAAACACAGTCCGGATCCGTTAGTGATTAATATTGAAGTTTATGATAATGGCGAATTATTAGCTTCGGAACAAGTTACTCGAACGTTTTATAAAAAAAACATTGTTAAAAAAATATTGAATGATGATGCGATGTTTGGGACATTATTCTATCCCGAAAATGCTCATTCGTTACCTGCTGTTGTTATTGTAGGTGGATCAGATGCAGGAGTACACGAATCTTCTGCTGCCTTGCTCGCAAGTGAGGGATACGTTGTATTAGCCCTAGCCTATTTCGGACGAAAGGGTTTACCGAAAGGGATTGTGAATATTCCGCTTGAGTATGTAGACCATGCATTTCAATATTTAAAGGGCTTATCACAGGTTGATCAAAAACGCTATGGCATCATCGGCTTCTCCCGAGGATCCGAACTCGCGTTACTATATGCTAGTCTTTTTCCTAACATAAATTCGGTAATTGCTGTTGCCCCGAGTGCAGTTGTTTTTCCCGGGCTTATCAATATGCAGCCAGTGGACAAACCAGCATGGACATATAAAAATGCACCCCTTCCCTATCTTCGGGCCCAGCGCACAAAACGAGATACATTTTCCTTTTTTAAACATTGGATTCTTGGAAAACCTTATTCGGGTTTGGATGTGATAAACCATAATATACAAGATGAACAACAATTAAAGGAAACAGCAATATCTATTGAAAATATTAAGGCACCAATGATGTTTTTTGCTGGTGAGGATGACCATGTCCAACCTGCCGTATTTTTCACGAAACGGATGGAGAGATGTCTACAAAATCACGAGTATAAAAGCAAGCATAAGTTCATCTATTATGAAAATGCTGGACACTTTTCTCCATTTCCGGGTAACCTTCCCAACCTCCCTCAGATCACAGGTAACTCGCAATTTCATATGAGAATGATTTTTGGAGGAACAAAAGAAGATAATGCGATAGCAGCGAACGATTCATGGAAACAAACAGTTCAATTTTTAAACGAGACATTAAAAGACCCAACTTAATAAGATAATTTACACAGCTAACACTTGCTTGCAATTAACAAGTAGCAAATCCAGATAATTTAATCCTAAGCATACGGGTCCGATTGTGGAATTTTACATCCGTAAGTGTTCATCATTTTTCAAAACAAATTCTTTTAATTTAACGTAAATTATGGGGCTACGAGATATTTTTGATCAAACTTTATTTCTTTATTTCAAAGCTACACCCACGCATTTAATTGAACCTTTAAATAGTCTTGTATTCACTGAATGAACAGTATTAATCATCTCTTCAGCTATCTCGGCACCCCTTATTAGATTGGTATTTATTTATTATTTCAATTGCGGCTTTTGCTTCCCCAACTAAACTACTTTTTGATGTCAGCTTCTTCGTAAACATGATTACTCTGAATAAGATAAACCGCTAATTTCGTTTCGATATACAACCTTTACGAACATTTAATGCAAAAAAACGACGTTCATACGGATTAATTCCGTATGAACGTCGTCAGATCAGCTCTTATGATACCAGTGGCCGGGGTCGAACCGGCACTCCCGAAGGAACACGATTTTGAGTCGTGCGCGTCTGCCAATTCCGCCACACTGGCATGTGTCTGGAGGCGGCAACCGGATTTGAACCGGTGATAAAGGTTTTGCAGACCTCTGCCTTACCACTTGGCTATGCCGCCGAAAAGTAGTAATGGAGCGGAAGACGGGATTCGAACCCGCGACCCCCACCTTGGCAAGGTGGTGTTCTACCACTGAACTACTTCCGCATAAATGGCTGGGCTACCAGGATTCGAACCTGGGAATGACGGGATCAAAACCCGCTGCCTTACCGCTTGGCTATAGCCCAAACTTTTTAAACAAATACTAAATAATGGGGCGACCGGTGGGGATCGAACCCACGCGTGCCGGAGCCACAATCCGGTGCGTTAACCACTTCGCCACGACCGCCATGATATAATGGCAGGGGTAGTAGGAATCGAACCCACATCAAAGGTTTTGGAGACCTTCGTTTTACCATTAAACTATACCCCTACTTAAGTTGAAAAAATAAGATGGTGGAGGGGGGCAGATTCGAACTGCCGAACCCAGAGGGAGCGGATTTACAGTCCGCCGCGTTTAGCCACTTCGCTACCCCTCCATATTATTGGAATAAAAATGGTGGCTCCGGACGGAATCGAACCGCCGACACACGGATTTTCAGTCCGTTGCTCTACCGACTGAGCTACAGAGCCTTTATGTATTAAATTATTAAGTGGCGGTCTGGACGGGACTCGAACCCGCGACCTCCTGCGTGACAGGCAGGCATTCTAACCAGCTGAACTACCAGACCATGAAATTTTAATTTTGGTTGCGGGGGCAGGATTTGAACCTACGACCTTTGGGTTATGAGCCCAACGAGCTACCAGACTGCTCCACCCCGCGATATGAATAAAAACACTATTTTATTAATGGTGGAGGATGCAGGGCTCGAACCTGCGACCCCCTGCTTGTAAGGCAGGTGCTCTCCCAGCTGAGCTAATCCTCCGACGCACAGGATATGCTAATGCATGTGTTGGCGATTGTTGTCGCGAATTTAACATGCTTTCCCTACTATCCATTAAATTTAGTGGTGACCCGTACGGGACTCGAACCCGTGTTACCGCCGTGAAAGGGCGGTGTCTTAACCACTTGACCAACGGGCCAGTTTATTTAAAAAGTGGCGGAGAGCGAGGGATTCGAACCCTCGAGGCCGCGATAGCGGCCTACACGATTTCCAATCGTGCTCCTTCGGCCACTCGGACAGCTCTCCATGGCTCCACAGGTAGGATTCGAACCTACGACCGATCGGTTAACAGCCGATAGCTCTACCACTGAGCTACTGTGGAATAATCCAATGTGGAATGAAACTTGCCTGGCGACGTCCTACTCTTGCAGGGGCAATGCCCCAACTACCATCGGCGCTGGAGAGCTTAACTGCTGTGTTCGGCATGGGAACAGGTGTGACCTCTCCGCTATTGCTACCAGACCTTCATGTTATTGTTTATAGGACGTAAATAAGTTTAACATAAGTTTCTTAAACCATCAATCCAAGTGATGCCAATAAAATTAGTGACAACCAATATTATAATCTATTCCCATAAAAAATCAAGTAAAAACTTGAAATATGTATAAGGTTTATACCCTAAAAGCTAAATAAGAGGTTTTCAAACAACGAATCAATAAAA
>NZ_JBSVKG010000037.1:0-19715 GCF_054048505.1 Virgibacillus sp. FSP13
ACATCGGCGCGAGAAGCAAAACATCGGCGCGAGAAGCAAAACATCGGCGCGAATCCCGAGCACTCCAAAAAACATCCCCCGCTTCCTTTAGCAGGGGATGTTCAGTTATTATTTTGCCATTTGCAAAAGTTTTAGTAAATCTTTTGAAGCCGTTTGAAAAGAGGATGACTTAATATCTTCTTTGATTTGTTCAATAAGATCAAGCGCTTCTGGATTCGTAACCGTTAATATTTTGACGTTACCATTAAACATGTCGTTAACTTCTTCTTTGGCTTGGTCCAAATTATCATGGCTTTCATTTTTGCCATCTTCTACTCCTTCAGGTTCTCCCTTTCCTGACATTCCTTCATTTCCACTTAACAAATCATTTTGCATATTATCGTATTTGTGACTAGTTGTACCCTCTTTGTTCCTTGCTAACACAACAGAGTCATCAATAACAAATACTTTAACACCCGTAATTCCTTGACCTTCCAAAATGGATTCGAAATAAGAAGAAATGCCTCCTTCATGAATACCGGAACTACCAATCGTGCCATAGATACTATTTCCCATACCAGAGTATGTAGTTCCATCTTTATTCGTAGTGTTCGTTTTATTGCCAATTTCACTTGGAATGATATCCGGATTATCTAAATCATTTTCGTTATCAGCTGAATGATTGGAAACATTTGTTGTGTTTTCGCCATTTAACTGATCTGCATCTGCCGCTCCTTGATCTTGATTGGCGCAGGCAGAAGCGAATAATGCCATTCCGAGAAACAGCATAATTGTTATGCCTTTCCTAATTGATATCATTTTTTTACCCTCCTCCATATTTTATGATCTTGTTTATTTTGCCCAATTTATTTTTTAGCATGAGTGGTTAATTATGTTTTTTTATGCATGAATAGCTAATTCTGGAGACATAATAAAATGACTAAAATATTTTTTAGTAGGGAGGTATATGGATTGACGGACGAAAATAAGCGAGGTCAAGAAGAAACTCAAGACGCGTCACGCAGAAAATTTTTAAAAAGTTCTGGGATAGCAGTTGGTGGTCTTGCTGTTGGTGGAGTACTTGGCAGCATGATTCCGTGGGATGTTGGTGATCAAGAAGAACAAAAGACTACCAAAAAAACTAAAAGCTATAATCATGCACTTATGTATCTCAGTCAAGCAGAATTTAAAACAACGGAAGCTGCGACAGAACGTATTTTTCCTAAGGATGATCATGGCCCTGGAGCACAAGATTTAGGTGTTGCATATTACATTGATCATCAGCTTGCTGGGTCTTACGGATTTAATGCGAGGGACTATATGGAGCCTCCTTTCTTTCACGGTGAAAAGGTTCAGGGGTACCAGGGTAGGTTAAAACGTCGTGAGATTTTCAGGATTGGCTTACGTGAAATGCAAAATTATAGCCATCAAAAATATAAAAAAGGGTTCACAGAAATTACGGAAGAGCAACAAGATAACATTTTAAAAGATTTTCAAGAAGATAATGTTAAATTGAGCACAATTTCAGCAAGTGGTTTTTTTGATTTGCTACGAGGTGCAACACTAGAAGGGCTGTATAGTGATCCGCTTTATGGCGGTAATATGGATATGGACGCATGGAAGATGAGAAATTATCCAGGAGATCAAATGGGCTACACGGATATTATAGAAGGCGATTTTAAAGAAATTGAGCCTAGTAGTCTACGCGATCATATGTAAAGTAATGAAAGAGGTGAATGAAAAATGGCAAAAAAGATGCCAAAAGTTGACGTTGTGATAGCTGGAGTTGGCTGGGGTGGAGGAATTATTGCCTCAGAACTAACAAAGCAAGGGCTTAACGTCGTTGGTTTGGAAAAAGGCGAAGAAAGACATACAGAGGATTACTATATGGTACACGATGAATTAAGATATGCGATTCGCCATGAATTGATGCAAGATCTATCGAAGGATACACTTACGTTTCGAAGTAATGAAAAAATGCGGGCATTACCAATGCGGCAATATGGGTCTTTTCTTTTAGGAGAAGGTCTAGGAGGTGCTGGAGTTCATTGGAATGGACAGACATTCCGTTTCTTACCTTATGATTTTGAAATACGCAGTAAAACGATTGATAAGTATGGTAAAAACAAAATCCCTACTGACATGACAATCCAGGATTGGGGTATTACCTATGATGAACTGGAGCCATACTATGATCAATTTGAAAAAATGGCTGGTATATCAGGGGAAGAAAATCCATTAGGAGGGAAACGCTCCGATAAATATCCAACAGGCCCAATGAAGCATTCCCAGCAAATGAAAATGTTTAAAAAGGCAACGGAAAATTTGAAGTATCATCCATACACGATACCGTCCGCCAATTTATCGGAAAACTACACAAACCCTGATGGTATATCAAGAGCGGCATGTCAATATTGTGCTTTTTGTGAGCGGTTTGGTTGTGAATATGGGGCAAAAGCGGATCCGGTTGTTACTGTCATTCCAGTTGCCAATAAGACTGGGAAATTTGATTTACGTACACACTCCTGGGTCAGACGGGTATTACATAAGGATGGTAAAGCTACTGGAGTACTTTATACCGATGTCACTACCGGGGAAGAAATTGAGCAGCCAGCAGATGTGGTTGTATTAACAACTTATGTTTTCAATAATGTAAAACTATTGCTAAACTCCAAAGTCAGTCGTCCTTATGACCCTTCAACAGGTAAAGGTGTTATTGGAAAAAACTATGCTTACCAGGTCGTCAAAGGTGCAGCAACTGGATATTTCAAAGATAAACAGTTCAATAATTTTGCTGGAGCTGGTGCACTCGGAATGGTTATTGATGATTTTAATGGGGATAACTTTGACCATTCGGATCTTGATTTTCTCCATGGTGGTTACCTTGCTTTAACACAGACTGGGGCAAGACCAATTGCGAATAATCCGATTCCAAAAGACTCTCCCACATGGGGCAAGGAATTTAAGAAGAACTCCCTCAATTATATTAATCAAACATTGTCAGTTGGTGCAATGGGAGCAAGTATGCCATATAAACACCATTATTTAGACCTTGATCCGATGTACAAGGATACGTTTGGCGATCCGCTTATTCGGATGACATTTGATTTTGAGGAACAGGATCGTAACCTTGCCAATTTTACCGCACAAAAAGCTAGTGGAATCCTTAAAGAAATGGGTGCTGATAAGGTTGATGCCATGGATGAATTAGGTCCGTACAATATTACAACCTATCAATCAACCCATAATACAGGCGGTGTAATCATGGGAGCAGATCCGGAAACATCGGCAGTTAATAATTATTTACAAATGTGGGATATGGAAAATCTATTTGTTGTTGGTGCCTCAGCATTTTCTCATAATGGCGGCTATAATCCAACTGGTACTGTCGGTGCTTTAGCATATCGAGCTGCTGAGGGCATAATGAAGTATCATAAAAATGGGGGCATGCTTGCTTAAAGATAGATCACTAAGTCTTTAGTAGGTTATAAAAGGGAAGAAGGTGCTATAAAGATGCTTGCGAATATTGGCATACCCGGGTTGATCCTTATTTTGATTATAGCCCTAATCATTTTTGGACCAAAAAAGCTTCCTGAAATAGGATCAGCATTTGGAAAAACATTGTCTGAATTCAAGCGAACAACCAGCCAGCTGATAAGTGATGAAGAAGATGAAACGACTAAATCAGAGAAAAGTCATCCTAAGGGGTGACTTTTCATCCTGTATTACCAGTTAATTCATGGTGATTAATACAATTGTAAAAATGATGTATAAAAATTAAGGCAACTAACAAAACGTTTAACTCAAGTGGGTTAGACGTTTTTATTGATATATCTAAGAAATTCAACATCGATTAAAGGGATCTGACGGGTTGATGTGGAAATACTTTTAGGAAGGGAAAGCTGTAAGAAGAGGTGAACGAATGAGAAATTTAAAAAGCAGTATATGCGGGTTCATTATAGTGTTGATTATTCTTGTTGCAGCACCTATACTTTCAAACAATGATGAGGATTCAGTACCTAAGGTGAAGGAGGTGATTAGTCTGAAACAAGAAACAAAAGCAGATAAAATGACTACATGGAAGCAACAATTAGATCATTTTATCCAGAATGAGCCACTTTTACATGGTGCGTTAATCGGAATCAGTATTCGTTCGGCCACTACTGGAGAAAAGCTTTATGACTATATGGGTGACATTCGACTTAGACCTGCCTCCAATATGAAATTGCTGACAGCTGCATCCGCACTTTCTGTTTTAGGTGAAGATTATTCATTTACGACAGAGATTTTGACGGACGGATCTCAAAAAGGAAGGAAACTAAACGGGAACCTTTATTTGAAGGGAAAAGGTGATCCAACATTGCTACCTAGCAATTTTGCCGCATTTGCTGACAAACTGCAAGAAAATGGTATCGAAATAATTGACGGTGACATTATTGGAGATGATACGTGGTATGATGATGTACGTTTATCACCGGATTTAATTTGGAGTGATGAACACTACTATTATGGGGCACAAATTTCTGCATTAACTGTTTCGCCAAATCAAGACTATGACGCAGGTACAGTCATTGTTGAAGTAAGTCCAAGCAGTACGGTTGGGGGGAAGCCAAGTTTTACGATTACACCAAAGACCGATTACATAGAAATAAACAATAAGGCAAAAACAGTTGCTGCTGGTGATGAAGATATTACAATTGAACGGCAGCATGGCACCAATGTGATAACTATTGAAGGAACAATACCTGTTGAATCAGGGAACATACGGGAATGGATGGCAGTATGGGAACCAACTGGCTATGCACTAGATCTATTTAAACAGGCATTGGAAAAGAGCCATATTTCCTGGACGGGCGAACTAAAAACAGGCCAAGCCCCAGATAAAGTGGAAGTGTTGATTACTCAGCAATCGATGCCATTAGCAGAGTTGCTTGTTCCATTTATGAAGTTAAGTAACAATACCCATGCAGAAGTGTTGCTAAAAGAGATGGGGAAAGTTGTACACGGGGAAGGAAGTTGGGAAAAAGGGTTGAAAGTGATGGAGACAGAGCTGCATAAGCTTGGTGTGAATACGGATACTTTACTGATGCGAGATGGATCGGGAATATCTCATATTGATTTGATCCCGCCTAATGAAATTTCCAGATTATTATACAATGTACAGGAGAAAGACTGGTTTTCTTCTTATTTAGAGGCATTACCTGTTGGCGGAAATGAAGACCGTATGATTGGCGGGACATTGCGATACCGTATGGAGGATATTAAGGGGAAGGTACAAGCTAAAACGGGAACCATTTATGGTGTTAGCACGTTATCCGGATACGTAGAAACAAATAGCGGTGAAAAATTGATCTTTTCCATTATGCTAAATAATTTACTGGATGAAGAGAATGGGCCTGAGATAGAGGATAAAATAGTAAACATAATTGCTGGAGAATAGACAATTATGCAAAAAGGGAACCATGATTTGGTTCCCTTTTTGTATATAGTAAAATTATTGAAAGTTATTGTTTTGTTGAGATGCTTGCGTTTGTTGTGACGTTTGGGCTTGTTGTATTTGTTGACGTGCTTGTTGTAATTGTTGTTGTGCTTGTTGGAGCTGTGTGTTTTGCTGAGCATTAGAACCAGCTTGCGTTTGCGCATTTTGTAATCCTTGCTCTGCTTGCTGTAACTGCTGCTGTGCTTGTTGCAACTGTTGTGGGTTAGCACTGGACTGAGCTTGTTGTACTGCTTGTTGTGCTTGCTGAGCCTGCTGTAATGCTTGTTGTAATTGTTGCTGTGAATTTTGTTGAGCCATTGAAATAACCTCCATCGATTTTTTTGGGACTTGCTAATAACTATGGTTCCGCTTTACGTATTAGTTATGTATTTTCCCTTAACATTTTTCTAAATATTAATGTTCGATGTTCAAATTGGTAGTGAATAGACTGAAAAAAACCTGCACCACTTCGATTAGCGAAATGAATGCAGGTTAGCTTAGATTTTATCGATAAACCTCTTGCTTTGAAAATTTTGCTTTTTTCTCTTTTCCTTGATGAAGGCTAAACAGGCCAACAGCTATTAAGACTACGACAGCACATAAAATATATAACTTTTGAAAGCCAAAAGCTGCTACGACAAATCCCCATACAAATGATCCCACTGCAATACCGGAATCATAGAACATAAAAAATGTTGCTGTCGCATGGCTGCTTCGGTGATTTGGTGCAGCTTGGATTGCCATAGTTTGGAAGCTTGGTAAAATCGTTCCATAACCAAGACCAGTAAGCCCCGCTGAAATTAACAGCATCCAAGCATTGTCGGTGAAACTTAACATAACAAGACCAATGGCAAAGATGAATAAACAAGGTAATATAACAAATGATGGGCCTCGTAAATCGAATGCTTTACCAAAATATGGTCGTGATGCGATCATAACAATTGCGAAGACTAGAAAGAAATAGCTGGCGGCTGCTGAAAGTCCGATTGAATCGGCATAAACCGAAATAAACGATAAAACACTCGCATAGGCTAACGAAGCCAAGCTACTGATAAGTGCTATTGGTATTGCCTTTATTTCAATTAAATCATGCAGCGTAAATTTGTGTTTTACTGTTTCGGAATTATCAACCGCTTCAGTAGCAGGGACATGAACCAAAATAGAGCAAATGACACCACTTACCATTAGGATACTTAGAATAACAAAGAGTGTTTGAAAGGTGATAAATTGCAATAATGACAATCCGATAAATGGGCCAGCGACAACTGCAAGATTCATTGCCATTGCGAAATATCCAAGCCCTTCACCACGCCTTGACGGAGGTATGACATCGGCAGCAATTGCTCCAGTAGCTGTAGAAATGACCCCAAATGAAAGCCCGTGAAAGAAACGTAGTAGTAATAATGGGATGAATTGATCAGTCCAAATATAAAGGAATGAAGTTGCTGTAAAAATAGCAACACTTATGATAACTCCTTTTTTCTTACCAAGTTTATCTAATAATTTTGCTGAAAAGGGACGGACAATAATTGCGGCAATTAACATAACCGTGACGACTAATCCACCCTCAGCTTCTGTGCCCCCCATATTGTTGATTACATAAATTGGGAGTGTCGTTAATAATGCATAAAAAACTAAGAAAACCATGAACTGTGTCACGGAAATACTAATAAAACTTCTCGTCCAGATTGGTTGTTGATTGTTACTCAATGATTTTCCTCTCCTGTTGTACCAATTTTTTGCAGTAATTGCTGCAATTGCTGTTTTTCAGCTGACGACAAATTAGCCAGCATGTCTCGTTCAAATTCATCCATCGTTTGATGAACACTGGTAAATTTTTGTTTTGCTGCTTTTGTCAATTCAATAACACGTTCGCGTTTGTCTGTACCTTTTTTTCGTACAATCCATCCGCTTTTTTCCATCCGGGATAGTGTACGAGTAACTGTTGGCGCCTCTACGTTAAGGTACTTCCAAATTTCGGTTTGTGTCATTGGGCCAAAACGCTCCAGACAAAAAATAATTGACCACTGAGATGTATACAATCCATGGTCATGAAGTCGTTTATTCATTTCCTTTTCGATAAATCGATAGCGTTGATTAAGTAAGTGAAACAAGTTTCGATTGTCCATATGGTCCATTTTTATCACCTCATTATTTACCCAGGTAAATAAAATTACTTTTTCTATGTTACGCTTTTTATGTTTGTTTGTAAACCATAAAACTTAAATTAAAAATCATGTCAGCAAAACAAATGTTCGTCATTTTGAACAAAATATGCTATGATATAATGGCATATTTTAAATGATTGTAGACTCCTTTTACTAAAAAAACCCACTTATCTTTCAAGTGGGCTAAAAAAGTTAGGCATTTTTGGGGGAAGCAATTATTTTTCGCTTGGGTCATATTCATCATAGATAAGCCTTGTAACAGTTGTCGATTCTTCATTTTCAATTTCGGATTGGGTTGCATCCACCCCGTAAGAATCATCAGGATCAATGCCTGGTGCTTGCACATTATCGTTCTTTCGCATCTTCTTTTTATTCATATAATCCCACCTCCAATCGTTATTAGTTTGCCTAAAGCGTGAGAAAATATATGTTATACCTAAGGCCCTCCCGCATTTCGCATTATCAGAGAAAGGTGTTGAGACTTTTCATAAACAATTAGAAAAAGAGCAGCAATCGATTGCTGCTCTTTCCCATTTTTTGAAGATGAAGTTGTTGGACTATACAATATGTTGCGACGTTTGCTTGGTTGTTTTTCTGCTGTGGAGCACACTGACAACCAAGAGGGAAATCCCTCCCAATGCGCCAGAAATGAACATCATTGCAAAGAGTGCCTGACCACCAAGATGGGTTAATATAATTCCACCAAGCCAAGGTCCTATGAAGAATCCAGCACTTCCACCAGTTGCCAATACGGCAAAATAGTTTTTAACCCTTCTTTTGGTATTCTTGCGGAAATGGCCGACATTTTTGGGTTGATGAATAATTCACCTATCGTATAAATCAGCATAAAAACAAACCAAAGTATGTAAAGGTCTGCAAAAATAAAAAGTAAACTACCTGCACTAAAGAAGATGCCACCGATCAAAAAGCTTTTAAAATCGGTTATTTTTTCTATCATATGTATGACGATTGGCTGAAAAACCACAACAGTCAGCGTGTTCAGTGTCAAAAGAGACGCGAATAATGTTAATCCACTTTCGCCCATCGTTTTGGATAAAAACTGACTGACATTGGCATCTAATTGAGACTCTGTGGCAAAAAGGAAAAAGTTTGCTAGAAAAAGCCATAATAGGGTGCGGTCCTTTATAATGATAGACCATTGTTGTTTCTCTGTCGCTTCCCCTGTATTGTAGCTATTATGGAAAAGTTTATGCTTCCAGAAAAAAAGGAATAGACATGGCGCCAATAACAGAAGTGCAGCAGCAAAGATATAAAGCGGAAGTGCCGTTTTACCGGCTTCAAGCGAAACCCCAATTAACGGACCGAGCGCACCACTAACGGTAAATAGCCAATAATTATAACCAAAAATCCGCTCCAGTTTATCATCTGGTGCGTAATCAGATAGAAGTGATCGATTCGCCGGACCGTATATCGCCCATGATAAACCATTAATAAACGATATGATACAAAGGGCAATATAATCATGAATCATTCCATATCCTATAAAACAGAAGGCAGGGATTACCAAGGACGCGACATAAGCTTTTCTTTTCCCCACCTATCACTAATACGACCGCTAATAATCCCAAAGGCCATCCCTGACAAAGCAGGTAGATTGACCAGAAAGGCCGATTTTGCCCACTCTTTTTAATGTAGATCACTATATACAGTTAATGTTAAGGCTTTCATCTAGCTTAACATTAATTATGGGAATATGTAAATTAATATAAAAATAATGAATAGTATGTAATTAAGTATAAACCTATCCCGCTTTTTGATTGACTTTTCATGTTAAATCGTACAATCTAATAGGGAGTATATGTTCGTTTTTGTTAAATTGAATACCATAAAGATAACCTGATTTTCATCCCCGGGTATACATGGTGGAAAACAAAAGGGGAAGATAATATCATAAGGTTTAAATTCAAAATGAAATATTGGAATAGGGAATTATAATTATTATAGAATAAAGTATTTTGTTTGACATTATAAATAAGTCAAACAAAACTTATACCACACAAAAAAGGGGGGGATCCTTAATGGGAGTTGCATTAATACTCGCGGAAAAGCCTTCTGTTGCGAAAAACATTGCAGATGCGCTAAAAATTAAAGGTAAAAAAGATGGCTATTTTGAAGGAAACAACTATATCATTACGTGGGCTTTTGGTCATTTGGTTCAGCTATACGACGCAAAAGACTATGATAGTAAAATGGCACAATGGAAACTAGACAACTTTCCGTTTATACCAGCTAATTTTAAGTATAAAGTAAAAACAGATCCCCGAAACAGACAACGATCGGATCAGGGTGCAACAAAGCAACTAAAAACGATTCATTATTTAATGAGACGAAATGATGTTGATGCGATCATCTCTGCATGTGATTACGATCGGGAGGGGCAATTGATTGGGGACAGCATCATTTATCGGGCAAATCCAAGCAAACCCGTGTATCGCTTGTTACTTAATGAATGGACAACGGAAGAAGTACTCCAAGGAATCGAAAAGATGAGACCAAATGAGACAATGCGGCCATTAAGAGATGCTGGAGTTAGCAGGCAATGGGCTGATTGGGTGATTGGGATTAATTTAACCTCTGTTGCGACATTAAAATATCAAAAAGGTAAGGGAAAAGCGCTGAACATCGGAAGGGTTCTGCTGCCTACGTTGAAAATTATTTATGATCGTGATAAGGAAATTGAAAACTTTGAACCAGAAGATTATTTTAAGTTAACAGCAACCTTTCAGACGGATGATCTGCAAGCGTATGAAGGTACATATGTTGAGGGAAAACAAGAAAAATTTAAACAGAAAGATACGTTGGACAATATTCAAAAGGAGATTCAAGGAAAGCAAGCACTAATTACCGACAAACAAGTGGAGAAGAAGAAGGAGTTTGCCCCATTACTGTTCAACTTATCTAACTTGCAAGGGTACATAACGAATAAATATAAAGGCTGGACATCTGATAAGGTATTGAAAGTTGCCCAATCACTTTATGAGAAAAAATTTATCACATATCCACGTACTTCTAGTGTTGCTTTAGACGAGAGCTTAGTTGGGAAAACAGCCAATGTATTGAAAACATTAGCAGAAGATCTGCCGTATAAAGATGAGATTAAATTCAAGAAAACGAAGCGGGTCTTTAACAATGCCAAGGTGGAAAGTCACAGCGCGATCATTCCAACTTATGTGAAACCAAAACGTCTAACGGGTGATGAACAAATCGTGTATACAGCGATTAAAAACCGTTTTATCATGCAATTTATGCCCGTTGCCGAATATGAGGAAACAAAGCTCATCACAAAAATACATGAAGTGAAAGGACACTTTGCTTCGAAGGGAAAAGTACAGCTTGTTAAGGGATGGAAAAAAGTAGAAAACATTCAATCGAAGGACAATCTATTACCAATAGTTCAGGTAAATGACAAGGTAAGTTTACTGGATTCAAAGGTTACCTCCCATGTAACAAAACCGCCAAAGCATCACACAGAAAAAACGCTGTTACGAGTGATGGAAACGTGCGGAAAAAATTATAAGGAAGATGAAAGTGAAGAACAAATAGGAAGTATTTTGACTGGATTCAGTATTGGAACACCGGCGACTAGGGCTGAAACAATTAAGAAATTGAAGGATGTCGGTTATATCGCGGGTCAAGGTAAACATCTATTCTGTTCCGATTTAGGAAAAAGGCTAGTAGAAACATTCCCGGTAAAAGATCTGTTTGATTTAGAATTTACTGGGCGCTTGGAAAAGACATTATCAGACATTCAAAAAGGGGAGATCGACAAACAGGAATTTTTACGTGTTGTCTTTCATTTTACAAATGAATCAGTGGAGACAATCAAAACTGGGCAGGATATTATCATTAACGAAATTTCTCAGTCACCTCGAAAAACAAATGAAGTTTTAGGGTCTTGTCCTCAATGTGGAAGCGGTGTGATCGAAGGGAAAAAAGGATTTGGTTGCAGTAATTGGAAAAGTGGCTGTAAATTTGTGATATGGAAAAATGATAAGTATTTAGCGACAATGAAAAAGAAACCTACAAAAACAATGGTGAAGCAATTACTAAAAAACAAGAGAGCCCATGTAAAGGGATTAACAAGTAAAAAAGGCAGCAAATTTAATGCCTATTTACGCTATGAAAAAAATCCGGATAATGATTATTTTAGCTGGAAGATGGATTTTGGAAAATAGATCTATGAAACTAGTAAAGCCGTATCCAATAGATACGGCTTTACTTTTAATGGAAGCGTATTACTCATTTGACAACTTCAACACATCAAGCAATTTAAAGAACAATCCAAGGATGATGGCTACAATTGTTGCTAAGCCCATCCCTGTTAGGGCAACAGAACCAATTTGAACGGTTGCACCACTGATGCCAATGACGAGAACAACACAAGTTAAAATTAAATTTTGCGAACGATTGTAATCCACTTTTGACTCGACTAGCATTCTGAGTCCGCTTGCCGCAATGATACCAAATAATAACAACGATACACCACCCATAACAGGTGCCGGAATCGACGAAATCAATGCTGCCAGTTTTCCTCAGAAAGACAGGATAATAGCCATTACGGCTGCTAAGCCAATAATCCAGGTTGAGTAAACTCTTGTTATAGCTAGAACGCCAATGTTTTCCCCATAGGTTGTGTTTGGAGTAGAACCGATGAAGCTGGAAATAATAGTAGAGATTCCATTCCCTGCTAACGAACGATCAAGACCAGGATCTTTTGTTAAATCATTTTTAACGATGTTTCCTGTCACAAATAAGTGCCCAATATGCTCTGGAATGATTACAAGTGCTGCCGGCAAAATCACGAGAATTGCTGACCAGTCAATTTTCATTTGGTAATAAGTTGGTGCAGAAATCCAGGCAGCCTCTTGAACTTTTGACAGGTCTACTATACCGAATGCGTAGGCAATGATGTAACCTGTAACAATGCCGATTAAGATAGGAATGATTTTCAAAAAGCCACGAAGTGTGACCCAACAAACAATGGTGATCATTAGTGTTAGAAGTGAAACAATGGCAACACTAGAATCAATTGTCCAGGTACCATCAGCGTCTGCTGGTGCAATCCAACCCGCCATTTCCGCTGCAGTTGGAACGAGTTCTAATCCGATAACAGCAACAATTGCACCCATTGCCGCTGGCGGAAATATGACATCAATCCATGCTGTACCTACAAATTTTACGATCAGTGCCACAATACATAAGACAACCCCAACCATGAAGAAACCACCTAATACGTAACTGTAGCCTGCTCCACCTGTATACTGACCTAATACAACGAAAGTAGGGGATATAAAGGCAAAACTGGCTCCCAGAAATGCAGGGATTTTCCCTTTTGTGATAAAAATATATAATAATGTTCCAACCCCGTTCATTAATAGGATGGTTGCCGGATCGACCCCGAATAGTACAGGTACCAGTACATTTGACCCAAACATGGCAAATAAATGCTGGATACCTAATGGTAAACTTTGTAAAAAAGGTAAACGGTCGTGAACTTGTATTTCGTTATGCGCCATTTTTTTCTCTCCCTTTAAAAATTAGGTTTACCGGCTACCATAATAATAATGCGGACAAAAAACAAAATACACCTTGCCTCATATAGGCAAGGTGTATGTGAATGAGTAAAACAGAAAGATTTATTTCCGCCGTTTTAATCAATAACAGACCATTATCTGCTTCCACCTTGCCAGCCTCACAGGACTGAATTAAAGGTAACCGTATAAACTTTTTTTAGTTATTATTACAGCTTTTTTAAGATGTGTCAACTGTTTTTTTGGTATTCTAACAGAGGCCATCGATTTTTTTATTTCTAATATTTTGAGGGAAGTACGTAGCGTTTGAAAGGAATGAAAAATAATGGTATGATACAATCTGCACAAAGTGACCAATATAACCATTTGGTCACGATGAAGGGATGGGGTGGAATGAATGGCAATTGACCGTAAACAATCAATTGTTGATGCGGCCACAAAATCTTTTTCTTTATTTGGATATAAAGCAACAACAATGGACCAGGTTGCAAAACTGGCAAATGTCGGAAAGGGGACGATTTATACTTTTTTCAAAAATAAGGAAGAGTTATTTGATGAAATTATTTCTTCACTTATTAAAGAAATGAAAGAAGCTGCAGAGGATACGATGGATGAAAACGTTCCATTTTATGAGAATGCTACCCGTGCGCTGCTTAAATTATTGGAATTTCGGAAAGATCATCAGTTAACGATCAAGCTTCTGCAGGAAGAACGTGAAATTGGCACACCTGAAGTATTAGAGGTTGTTCAAAAGTTAGAGAACACGATTATAAATTATATTAAAGATATCGTGGAAAAGGCAGTTAACAAAGGTGAAATTAAACCATGTAATCCTGAAATAACTGCTTTTGTAATGTTGAAATTGTATAAATCGCTTATCTTTGACTGGGAGCAATTCCATGAACCATTGGAAAGAGATGAGATATCGCGACTATTCAATTTATACATTTTTGAAGGATTATCAACAATGTGATGGTCCTTTGTTTTTAAACAAAAGTGACTATGTGAATAAAATGGTCATGTTTTTTACAATGAAATGACTATATGGGTAAAATAGTCACTAATTATTATAGGAGGAAATACGTAAATGAAACAATCATTATTTTTTTCGGAGTTAAAAAAGATTTTCAGCAATAAAAAGATCCTAATTCCGATCATTGCGATTATTTTTGTACCGATTCTTTATGCAGGGATGTTTCTATGGTCATTTTGGGATCCATATGGTCATCTTCAGGATTTGCCAGTAGCTGTTGTCAATGAAGATACAGGTGCCAATTACGAAGGGGAAGCATTGGAATTGGGTGATGAGCTCGTTAATAAATTAAAAGATAACGAAGAATTTCAGTTTCATTTTGTTTCAAAAGAAGATGGATATCAAGATTTAGAGGATCAAAAATATTATATGTTGGTTGAGATTCCAAAGGATTTTTCACAACATGCTACAACATTGCTAGATGAGAAACCTAAAAAATTACAAATGAAATATGTCCCGAATGAAAGCTACAATTTTCTTTCTTCGCAAATTGGTGAAACAGCGGTAAAAGAAATTAAAACCGCTATTTCTAGTGAGATTTCGGCAACCTATGCGGAGACGATGTTTGATAAAGTAACAGAAATGACAGATGGTCTTGGAAATGCAAGTGATGGCGCAGGTGAGCTGCATGATGGGGCACAAGCATTGGAAGATGGATCCGAAGAATTAAAAGATAACTTAATTGTATTAGCTGACAAATCAATCGAATTTCAAAATGGTGTGAATCAGGCGGAAGCAGGAATGGATGATGTAGCTGATGGCTCGGAAAATCTGGCAAATGGAATTAGTCAATTGTCAGATGGCGGTGGTAAATTATTAAATGCTGCTAGAGGCGTTCAAGATGGTTCGCAAAGTTTGGTTGTTGGAACTACCAAAGCAAATAAAGGACTTCAAGAAATGGATCAAAAGGTACCAGAGCTGGTTGCTGGAACGGACCAAGTGAAGGATGGTTTAAAAGAATTCCAAATGAAACTTCCAATCGAGATGGCTGAGACAATCGGAGGACAAATGCAAACTAGTGCTGGCCAAATGAATGCTGGATTGGATGAATTGCAATCACAGTTAGGCAACCAACTTTCCGTAGCATTAGCTGAGCAAATTTCCCAGCAGCAAACAGCACAAACGGAGCAGGTTTTTGCAACGCTGAAGGAAAATGACGTTGATCCTAAGGTATTAGGTGCACTTCAGCAACAAATCAAGAAAAGCTCGCCAACTAAAGAGGAGCTACAAAAGCAGCTGCAACAACGTATTGGATCGGGGCTTGATCAAGGCTTTACGCGATACAAAAATGAGGTAAACGAACATTTTGCAAATGCAACAGATGGGTTGGAAGGACAAATTAAGGATGCAGTTAACCCAACATTTAATAAGCTCTACGATGGAATTGTAACGATTAATCAAAAACAGGAAACGTTACAAAGTGGTGTTCACGAATTAGCAGATGGTTCAAAACGATTGAAAGATGGATCACTTGCACTAAGCGAAGGTCAAAAACAATATGTTGACAGTTTGGCATTATTTAACTCTAAGCTATCAAATGCAACAAATGGAGCTAATACATTAGCCTCAGGTGCTGGCCAATTAGATAGCGGAATGAATGAGTTAGCGGATGCTACTGCACAAATAAGTGATGGAGCAAATAAATTGGCAGATGGGTCAAAAGAGTTGGCAAATGGTACAGTTGAATTGGAAGATGGAACAGATAAATTGTACAACAAACTCGGAGGTGCTGCTAGTGAAGCAAGTTCCGTACATGCAGATGATGATACGTATGATATGATGGGTAACCCAGTAAACGTTGAAAAGCAAGAAATTAATAAGGTTCCAAATTATGGTACAGGATTTGCTCCGTATTTCTTATCATTAGGTTTATTTGTTGGAGCATTATTAATTACGATCGTTTATCAGTTGAAAGAACCTGTTATTAAACCTAAAAATGGTTTTACGTGGTTTATGGGCAAATTTGGTGTTGTCGCTTTAGTTGGTGTTGTACAAGCGCTAATTGCTGACGTTATTCTTTTATTTGGCTTAGGAATTGATGTGAAAAGTATCCCGTTTTTCGTTCTAACATCAATTGTAACGAGTCTGGCATTTATGACATTAATCCAATTTCTCGTGACATCAATGGGCGATCCTGGTCGCTTCCTTGCAATTATTATTCTTATTTTCCAATTGACAACAAGTGCTGGTACGTTCCCGCTCGAATTGATTCCTGATGCACTGCAGCCGATTAATGCAGCACTACCTATGACATATACCGTGCAAGCATTTAAGGCAGTTATCTCAAGTGGGAATTTCACCTTTATGTGGCAAAACATCGGAATCTTACTTGCTTATATCATCGGATTCATGATGTTAACAATGGTTTACTTTATTGTGAAACACAGAAATCATCGTACCGTAAATGAAGAAGTTTCATTGCAAGAGTAGAAGTATAAAAAAGCCATGGTTCTTAGAAATCATGGCTTTTTTTGGAATCAATCAGAAATATAATGAAACCATAAAACATTCACATAATGTTCATTGATAAAATTTTGATCAATTGATACATTTGTGTTAGAAATTGATTATTTTTGTTAAGGAATGGGGAGTAAAAATGCGTAAAATAGTATGGGCATTTATCGTCGTTTTGCTAGTTACAACACTTGCTGCATGTGGGGAGGACGAAAAAGAAAGTCAGGATATGGAACCAAAGGCACTACATGTAGAATTTCCAGTACCGGAAACCACAACTGTTGGAGAATCAGTTGAATTAAAAGCAATCGTTACGTATGGTGATGAAAAAGTGAAAGACGCGGATGAGGTCAAATTTGAATATTGGGAAAAGGGAAATGAAGATAATAGTACAATGATTGAAGCAAATAATAACGATGACGGGACTTACACTGCGGAAGTAACATTTGATCATGAAGGTGTTTTTGAAATGTACGCACACACAACAGCTAGAGATTTGCATACTATGCCAAAGAAATCGATCACTGTCTCGAAGGAGTAGGCTATTTTCGAATTGATTGTCGCTTTCTGCCCGCAGCCCGTATACGAGGATTAAAAAATGGCACTAGCTGATTATGCTAGTGCCATTACGTTTTTAATGATGATGATCGTGTTCTTTGGGTTCTTGATCCTGTTGGCACATGAGTGAGTCTTCATGTGGGTGCTCCTTATTTTCAAGCTGAATCGTCACATGCCCAATTCCTTTATCTTCCAATTTATTTTCCACCGATCGAAGTAAATTCTGGCTTTCTTGAATGGTTAGCTTACCGTCAACTACCGCATGACAAGATAGTGCATTTTGACCGCTAGTAATGCTCCAGACATGAAGGTCATGGATGCTATCTATGCCGGAGACTTTTTCAATGGTACGAATAATATCATCTAATTCAATGTTCTTCGGTGTACCTTCCATTAAAACATGAACGGCATCTTTAGCAACTCGGAAGCCGCTTATTAAAATAAGAATTGCTACGATGACGCTCGCAAGCGGATCTGCCCAGCCCCAGTTAAAGAACATTATTAGTAGTGCTGCTATGATGGCCCCAATTGACCCAAGCAAATCACCTAATACGTGAAGGAATGCTGCTCTTAAATTTAAATTTTCCTTTGTATCACCACGCATTAATATCCAAGCAATAACAATATTGACTACAAGGCCAATACACGCGATAATCAGCATACCTGTTGACGCAACTTCAGGTGGATCTGTAAATCTGTGGTACGCTTCATAAATGATATATAACGAAATGAGGATAAGGGTAACTCCGTTAAATAATGCAGCAAGAATTTCAAACCGCTTATATCCATATGTTTTGCTGTAATTTGCTACCTTTTCTCCCATAATAAAAGCAAGTACACCAACGCCTAATGATATTGCGTCACTTAACATATGCCCAGCATCTGATAATAACGCCAGGCTATTGGTAAGGAATCCACCTGTTGCCTCAATAATCATGTAAGCAAACGTGATGATAAAACTAATCGTTAAAGCTTTTTTGTTTGCACCATGCGTATGATCATGACCATGATCGTGTCCCAATAGTTCCTCCTCCAATCTAAAGTATTACTGATGACGTGCATGCTCAATCGTTTGTTTTAGTATATCCATAACATGTTCATCATCGTGAGAATAATACAAAGATGTACCTTCTCTACGGTATCTCACTAATCGCAAATTTTTTAAAAAGCGTAACTGATGGGAAACAGTTGATTGTCTAAGGTGTAGATTTTCTGCAATATCATTTACGGAATACTCTTTATCAAATAGCAAATATAAGATTCGGATTCTAGTGGGGTCATTTAGCGCCTTAAAGGTTTGTGATACAACGAAAAGTGTTTCCTCGTCAAGATCTTCATGACTTCTTATTTCATCTTCCATTAAAAAATCCCCCCTCATGTTTAAAGTTCAATATATGCGTACATCTTCATATATTGATATTGTATGAACAGAAATCCTTTTTGTCAACGTAATTATCTTAAAATACACCATAACATTCATGTTTACTTACTAATGAAATAAAAACGGAAGACTTAGCATTCCGTTTTTATTTCATCGATTGATTTATAATGCTTATCAAACTCCAAATGCACCACTTCCCATAAGTAAAATGAAGCGATGGTGAAATTTGGAGTCCATAAATTCGCCTTTTGCTGTAGAATGTTACGGCGTTCTGATTTATCCACTTGGTAAAGCCATTTTGCACCGCGTTGAATACCAATATCATCTAATGCTAGGACATTCATCCTGGTCAAAGAAAAAATTAGAAACATCTCGGCAGTCCATTTACCAACACCTTTAATACTAGTTAATTGTTTAATAACTTGCGTGTTATCAAGTTCATGTAACAAATCCAGATTAACCTCTAAACTAGTGGTTTTCTCAGCAAGGTCACGTAGATAAACGACTTTTCTTGCCGATAAACCAACAGAGCGTAATGAATCGTCATCCAATTCCTTAATTGCTTTCGCAGTAATTTTGTTTTCCGTTAATGTATTCAATCGATTATAAATGGCACTTGCTGCTGCTACCGAAATTTGTTGACCAATCATGGATCTGACTAATGATTGAAAATAATTCGGTCTTAATATTACCTCAATGTCCCCAACAATGTTTACTAATTGATGCATAATAGGATCTTTTTGACAAAGCTCAACAACAGCCTGATCGGTTTGATGAATGATTAACTTTTCCATACCCCACCTCTTCCATTCATGTGAATGATTTGCGTATCTTTTTCGCTATTCTTGAAAGGTAAAAAGGCATAAAATTTAGCTCTAATTTACTTTCGGCATAATGAGCCACGTCTAGCTCCAGCGCTAAAGCGTTAGCGCGACTTCCCTCACCTCCGTACGATAAGTCAACATCGGTTTCCTTCCGCTCACCGTGTTTCCTTTATCTCCTACGGCAGGAATGTTCAATTAAAAACGCCGCTATGCGCGGCAACATTGAACCACCCATGTTGCATGGGCGCAGTCCGTACGTCGCTAAACGGGCGCTTGCGCTTTTGTTC
>NZ_JBSVKG010000038.1:0-19467 GCF_054048505.1 Virgibacillus sp. FSP13
AATAAGGACATATGGACGGGCGTTTTTTTCTTTAGCCCGTGATAAAAAAATCCAAAGTCCTAAGCCAAACAAAAAAGAAAATATAGCGTAAAAACGACCTTCAATAAATATATACAGGAAACGCTGAATCCAAATATCTCCTTGTGTTCCTGATAAGTTAACGTTTGAGCTCCAAAGTAAAAGCACATTAACGAAAGGAAGTCCAATTAGGGCAAACCCTCTGATTAAATCAATGACCTTAATTCTGTCTGTATTCGTTGTTGGCTTTATTGTCGAATTCATTTTTAAGTGCTCCTTTCGTATAACCTAATACAAATTTTATTATAAAAGCAAAATATAAAGTAATATCGTTTTTTCTTACAACCCAGCAGTAAAACTTTACAATTTTGTTATCTCCTGAATGGTGATACCTGTAAATACAATCAGATCAACAACTTTTTATGTCAACAAGACATAAAATCTATTCCTTTCTCGCATCCAATCGTATTATAAGGTTAACCAGTCATTCCTGTTTGACCTATTTTACAGGTATATCTACTTGCAAGGTATCTAGCAGTCCTTTATTAGTTCTAGCAGATATACCATTAAAATATTTGCCAGCAATTATTGAGATTACCATATAAAATCAGAAATGATTAATTCACAAGTTTATTTATATAACCCTTTCGTATAAAGAAGAAGCTTATAATAAACAGCAGTAAAAATAAGCTTAAGCCTATTGCCGTAAGTTGATAAAATGCCAATGAGATATGGTTATTCATTCCGATTAAAGCTGCAAATAAAATAAAGACCGCCATAGTAAATGGGATAAAAATTAAAGTAGCCAACTCTTTTGTCACAACAGATGTTAATTCCTTAATAGAGAGACCAACTTTTCTGATGCCTGAATATTTTTCTTTTTCTTGTTCAAGTGATGTTTGAATGTAAAAATACAGAATACTCATTGCTGCACTCATGAAAATAAGACTAAGCATAAGACCAATGAAGAACATAATGCTTTTTACATACTTCTCTTCATTATATAAATCTATTTTAGAAGCCATTAAGCGTACACCAGGTTCTGAAGAGATTTTAGACAAAATCGTTTCAGCTGTGTTGACCTTGTTTGTCCAATTATCCAATTCGTAAGCGCATATATTATATTCTGGATACTCAATTGTTTCATAAACTTTATCAGGGACAATATAATATACATTTTGCAACCCGGTCTGTAAAATATTTTCCTTTTCTGTACCTGTATATTCAAGGTTTCCAAATGGGTAATCATGAATAGATTCTTCATTAGGGTAAACACCTTCATTACCAGCTGCAACAAAATATTCATTATCGCTTAACGTTATAGGTGTATGTTCGCCCAATTGGTTGTATTTTGAAACGGACATAAAAGCAATTCCACGCTCATCATCGGTTTTAAAGGACGAATAGTAAGTCTCATAATTATCTCCTGTTTCATCTAAGGTCTTTTCAATAAATGCTATATCTTTCTGAGCTTCTAACTCATTACCAGGGAGTGACGTATATTGGAAACTATAAGGATATAACGCTTCTGTTTTTTCCTCCACATTGTAATAAGAGCTGTATAGTACACTTGTTGCTACAAAGGTACCTAATAGTAAGATGGTTAATAAATAAATGATGTGAGCATGTGAACGCTCTTTCGCCTTTAAGCTAGATACAAAAAGCATATTGGTTTTTCTGAAATATGATGGATGCTTTTCCCATATCCGAATGGCTCCTAACATTCCTTGTGTTATCGTAAAGTAAATGGCTAATAGCAGACTAATAAACAACACAATGTAAGCAATAATTCCAATGGATTCCTCCCAATTCAATTCCTTTACCATAGAAAAGAGCATGAAAACACTCACTATAATGGATACAATCAGTTTAAATGGTGCTGGTTTAATCCGCTTTTCCTGTGTCATATCTGCTTTTAATAGTTGAACAATAGCTTCCTTTTTTATCGTATATGTCATTAATTTAGTAACAATCAAAAACAAAAGGGAAAATAAAACAATCGTTATTAGAGTGGCTTGAATTGGGACATACATGTCAAAGATTTCTGCACGTAATATCTTTTTGGCAACCATTAAAAATAATGGGGCAATTACAAGCCCGCACACAATAGCTGTGATAATCGCTACACCAGCAATGATCATATTTTCTCTAAAAACCATTTTGCGGATTTGCTTCATGGAAGCACCCATCATCATAAAGGTACCTAATGTTTTTGTTTTCTTTTTCAAAAAAGCGAACAACGAATAGATAATAAAGACAATAGAAAAAACATAAATAAAGAAGCTGGCAAGCACCATTGTTATTCCTAATGTACTTGATGGGTCCAATTCCGCCAACATTGGATGAAAAGCTACCGTTGAAAACAAGAAAAAAACCAACATAGAAAACACACTGCTTAGAAAGTAAGAAATGTATGTTGACTTATTCCGTAATATATTTTGAACAACAATATGATTAAAATTCATGCTGACCACCACCTAGAAAGGTGAGTGTGTCCATAATTTCTTGGTAAAATTGCTGTTTATTGTTGCCTCGATGTATCTCATTATAGAGAATACCATCTTGTATAAAGATGACACGCTCTGCAAAGCTAGCAACATATGCATCATGAGTCACCATTAAAATAGCAGTATTAAAGGTTTTATTTATTGATTCAAATAACGTCATAACAACATTCACTGTTTTAGAATCCAAGTTTCCAGTCGGTTCATCCGCTAATAATAATTTTGGCCTATGAATAACCGCTCTTGCAATCGCCACACGTTGCTTCTGTCCACCAGAAATTTCAAACGTGCGCTTTTTTAATATTTCTTCAATCCCTAAAAAATCAACAACTTCCTTTAAGCTCTGTTTCATTTCTTTCTCTGTTACAGAATCAAGTGTTAAAGGTAGTAATATATTCTCCTCAACTGTTAATGTGTGAACAAGGTTAAAATCTTGAAAGACAAAGCCTAATTCTGTACGCCTGAACCTTGCTAATTCAACATCATTTAATTTAAACGGATCTTTTGAATTAATTACTATTGAACCATTCGAAGGTCGATCAATGGTGGAAATACAATTTAGGAAGGTTGTTTTTCCACTCCCAGATGGGCCCATGACCGCAACAAATTCTTTTTTATTCAAATGAAAATCAATACCTTTTAATGCCTTATATGTGACTTCTCCTGTATATTCCTTTTGTAGTTGCTTTACATTTAAAATTGTAGTCATTACTATTTCACTCCTTGGTGTTCTTTAATACACATAGTATAAACAAACAATTTTCTCCATAAAATCCTTAAACATGACAGCAATATGACAAATTTGTCATATTCAAAAACGACTACTTTATTTAGTAGCCGTCCATACTTCTAGAAAAATCGATTATAAAGATTGTTTCATTTTGAGCAGAGGATAACTTATATGGGTGATGCAACGTAGAAAGTATTTTTTTGACTAAATATAGTCCAATACCTGTCGCTTCGCCTTGGATGCGCCCTTTAGTACCGGTGTAAAACAATTCAAATACACGGTTAATTTCACTTTCAGGAATCCCCTTTCCTTTGTTCTTAATCCATAACTGACCATTTTCAAAACAAATGAGAACGAAGGATTTCTTTTCACCATATTTAGCAGCATTACTTAACAACTGGTGGATAGCAACGCCAAGCCATTTACGGTCAGAATAAATGATAATATTTTCTTCGATTGTACTTTTAGGGTATACTTCCATTTCAATAAAGTAATCTTTTAAATCGTTAGCCACTTCTTGGACTATACTCTTTAAGGATATCGATTCAATCTTTAGATCAGCTAATAATTGGGACGATCGGCTATAAGTTAAAAGTTGATTTAAAGAAATATTCACTTTATCGGATTCTTTTTTTACCTTTTGCCATTCTTGGAATAAACTTGGTTCTTTTAGTTGATTGGTTTGTATAAGTAATTGAATGACAGAAAGCGGTGTCTTCATCTGGTGAACAGTTTGCGAAATCATCAGTTGCTGTTCATGTAAGGAAGCTTTCTGTTCATCCTCTTTTGAAAGAAAAAGGGACTGAATGAACTGCAATTGATTTGCATATGCCTTTTCAACCGGAGCTTGGGGATGGTGAATCAACAAGTTATCTGCATCTAACCCCTTTTCATTCAAATGTGCATACATTTTTTTGCGTCTGAAATATCGAATTAAAAGGAGAACGGCTATTAAGGTTATGCCTAAAAAGATAAAGTAGGCATAATGATCGCGAAAGTCATCTAGTTGATGAATAACAATTGGTAAGCAAATCATCGTTATAATGTAAAGAGCTATAATGCTTAAATGATCACGTAAAAAAAGCTTCATAGACTTTTCTCCGTTAATTGATAGCCAATCCCTCGGATAGTTGTTATTTCTAATGATGAATGAATAGATTCTAGCTTTTTGCGTAATCGAACAATATTGACTGTTAATGTATTTTCTTCAACAAATGTCTCATCATCCCAAATGGCTGCCAGCAGCTGTTGCCTCGTTACAACATTTGGAAATGCTTCAAAAAGCGTAGAACACAACTGAAGTTCCTTTATTGTCAGCATTGTCTCGTGTTCAAGTGTAAATAATCGAACAGTATCCAAATTTAAAGTTGTATTTCCCACCTTTAACTTTCGAGTTTGCGAATCCTTCGCATATTCCCCATATACTCGACGAATTTGTCCATTTACTTTTGCTAGAACTACATCCATTAAAAAAGGTTTTGTAATGAAGTCATCTGCCCCATTTTCAATTCCATACACTTGATCTAACTCACTCATACGGGCAGAAAGTATCATAATGGGGCAATTTGAAATTTGCCTAATTTTTCTGGACCAATAATAGCCATCAAAAGCGGGAAGATTAATATCCATTATGACGAGGTGCGGTTGAAATTCTTGAAAAGTATCAAGTACCTTCTCAAAATCCTCTAAAATATAGCAATCATAATTATATTTTTCAAAATGACTCTTTAATGTACTCGCAATATTCATTTCATCTTCAACGATTAATAGTTTATACATTGTATCCTCCTGTGCATCGGTGACAAATTTACTCGCTTACCTCTATTTTGGTTCACCATTTCAATATTATGACAGAAAAAGTGTTCTGTCAGCGGTTTTGTCTTCGCCATCATTGTCACTCTTAACCTATACAGACGATAAAGTAGAAGTTGATGTTAACTATGAAGGAATATTAGCAAAAGATTTATCCGAACAATCTTAAATCGGGGGAAAATCTAATTTTGGAAGCCTTACACCATTTGACCCTATTGTAGAATAAACTAAATTTAAAATTTCATTTACTAAACTTTAACATAATTCTTATACCAACTTAACCGTTGATATAATATTTTAAGTAATCATTACAGACAAATAAGGCATCATGTATTTCAACACAATTAAATTTATATAAGATCATGCTTAATTGTGTAGCATTTCTATATCCTTTGATTACTTCCCACAGTTCTTCATTTTATTGCGTCCACCCCTTCGCGACCCCTTATTCATGTTACCTTTTCGTGGCATACAAGAAAAAAACGGGGTCTGCCCTCAGGCAAACCCCGTCATATCAAGCTTTTATTATTGTGTTTTTAGGCTTACATCATGCCCGGCATTCCGCCGCCCATGCCGCCCATATCAGGCATTCCGCCGCCTGCATTTTCTTCAGGCATGTCAGCAACAACTGCTTCAGTAGTCAAGAACATTGCTGCTACTGATGCAGCGTTTTGCAATGCATAACGAGTAACTTTAGTTGGGTCAACGATACCTGTCTCAACCATATCTACCCATTCACCTGTTGCAGCGTTAAAGCCAACGCCAACTTTTTCACCTTTTAGACGATCTACAACGATCGATCCTTCAAGACCAGCATTGTGTGCAATTTGACGTACCGGTTCTTCTAGTGCACGAAGTACGATGCTTGCACCTGTTGCTTCGTCACCTTCAAGTGATAGTTCATTAACTTTAGCGTAAACGTTAATTAATGCTGTACCACCACCAGATACAATACCTTCTTCAACTGCAGCGCGAGTTGAGTTCAGTGCATCTTCAATGCGTAGTTTACGTTCTTTTAATTCTGTTTCGGTTGCAGCACCAACTTTAATGACTGCTACACCACCAGATAATTTTGCAAGGCGTTCTTGTAATTTTTCCTTATCAAAGTCAGAAGTTGTTTCTTCAGCTTGAGCACGGATTTGTGTTACGCGAGAAGAAATAGCTTCAGGGTTTCCTGAACCTTCCACAACTGTTGTATTATCTTTTGTTACAACGACTTTTGAAGCTCGTCCTAGTTGGTCAACAGTTGCATTTTTAAGATCCAAGCCTAGATCTTCGGTAATAACTTCTGCACCAGTTAATACAGCGATATCTTCAAGCATTGCTTTACGACGATCACCAAAGCCAGGAGCTTTAACTGCAACAACATTGAATGTTCCGCGAAGCTTGTTCAATACTAATGTTGCAAGGGCTTCCCCTTCCACATCTTCCGCGATTAAAAGAAGTGGTTTACTTTGTTGTACAACTTGTTCAAGTACAGGAAGAATCTCTTGGATATTACCGATTTTTTTATCGGTAATTAAAATATATGGATCGTCTAATACTGCTTCCATTTTATCTTGATCTGTTACCATGTATGGAGATGAATATCCACGATCAAATTGCATCCCTTCAACTACTTCTAATTCCGTGTTGAAGCCTTTTGATTCTTCAATTGTGATAACACCGTCATTGCCAACACGTTCCATTGCTTCTGAGATAAGGTTACCAACCTCTTTATCATCAGAAGAAACAGCTGCAACCTGTGCAATTGATTCTTTTGATTCGATTGGTTTCGAAATGGTTTTCAATTCGCCAACAGCTGCTTCAACTGCTTTTTCAATACCACGACGAACACCTACAGGATTTGCTCCAGATGTAACGTTTTTTAGTCCTTCACGAATCATGGATTGAGCTAATACGGTTGCAGTTGTTGTACCATCACCAGCAACATCGTTAGTTTTGGATGCTACTTCTGATACAAGCTGTGCACCCATGTTTTCGAAATGGTCTTCCAGTTCAATTTCTTTTGCAATCGTCACACCGTCATTAGTAATTAACGGAGAACCGAATTTTTTATCTAAAACAACGTTACGACCTTTTGGCCCTAATGTTACCTTTACTGCATCTGCTAATGTATCTACACCGCGAAGCATCGCGCGACGAGCGTCTTCACTAAATTTAATTTCTTTAGCCATTTTTAAATGCCCTCCTTATAATCGAATGGTCGGATATTTTTTCGTTAGCCAATGATTGCTAAAATGTCATTTTCACGAAGAATTAAGTATTCTGTGCCTTCATATTTCACTTCTGTACCAGCGAACTTAGAAAAAATTACATGATTTCCTTCTGCAACCTCAAGGGCAACTTTTTCCCCATGTTCTGTTACACTGCCGGAACCAACTGCAACAACTTTACCTTCTTGCGGCTTTTCTTTTGCAGAGTCTGGAAGTACAATACCGCTTGCAGTTTTCTCCTCTTGTTCAACAAGCTCGATTACAACACGATCTCCTAGTGGTTTTATCATGTAGACAACCTCCTTAATTCATTTCTATATTGTATTTTTTGATTTATTAGCACTCATGAATGTTGAGTGCTAATTCCACTTATTATAATAAATAATACATTCTAAAAATGCAAGTAATCTAATTGTTTTTTTCCAATTTTTATTAGCAACGATTCTTCCTAAACCATACCATTATTATCAGGATAGAAAATATGCTAAAATACGTGTTAGTGTTTAAATTAATGCAAGAAATGATGATTTTTTAATAGATAAAGAAAGCATAAAATTTGGCTCTAATTTGTTCTTGAGCAGGATAAGCCACGTCCAGCTCCAGCGCCCAGCGACTAGCGAGACTTCCCTCACCTCCGTACGATAAGTCAACATCGGTTCGCCTCCGCTCACCGTGTTTCCTTTATCTCCTACGGCTCAGTCCAGTCCGTACGTCGCTAATCGGGCGCTTGCGCTTTTGTTAATAGATGTCCACATCACAGCATAAACTATTTTAATACTACTCATGAAGGGGTCGTTTCATTTTGACAAAAAGATATTGGTATGTCATTTTAACCTATATCATCATGCAATTCTCAGGGATCATTTTTGCTCCATTATTGTATATTACATCCCCATTAAGCAAATCTGATGCTGTTGTCTATTGGTCTATTTTCAGCTTTATTGCTGGACTTATCATTGTACTGCTATTAATGAAACCGGATATGAAAGCTGGTAGTGATCGTAACGCAACAGACATTGGAAATGCTGTTCTATGGGCTATTGGTGGAGTATTTATGGCCTACTTTGCACAAGGCCTGGCATCACTCATTGAAACTGAATTCTTAGGCATAACAATGGGATCAGAGAACACACAGATGATTATGGACATAACACGTGCTACACCTTTGTTTATCATCATTCCAGCGCTCGTAGCACCTATCTTGGAAGAAATAATTTTTCGTAAAATAATTTTTGGCGGTCTATATAAAAAGACAAACTTTTTTATTGCCGCACTGCTATCTGCTTTCATTTTTGCTATTATTCACGGAGAACCAGAACACATTTTAATCTATGGTTCGATGGGGTTTGTATTTGCATTTCTCTATGTAAAAACAAAGCGAATTATTGTACCAATTATTGTTCACATGGCCATGAATTCCATTTCAGTAATTGTTCAACTCTCCCTATCACCGGAAGATATTGAAAAAATGATGCAACAATATGAACAGATGCAAATGATTTTTATTGGAGGCTAAACATGAGAACCTCACCAAAGAACATGGCCATTTTTTATTTTTTAATGGGCTTATTATTTACGTTTATAGCTACACAAACGGTTGAAGATACTGTATGGAGCTTTCCAACGATCCTTCTTGCAATTTTCGCGACACTTGACTTTGGTGTCTGCATACGATTGATGTCCATCCATTTTCGGCTAAAAAATAAAAAGAAGAAGTAGCGCTCATAGCTGCTTCTTCTTTTTATATTCTTACTATTTCACCACTTTATAGACACTGTATTTTAATTGATTGGAAAACCTCTCTGTTAATAGCTGATGTTTATCCCATATCTCATATAAGGACGGGTCCATTGGATTTGAGGGATTTATTTCTGGTGAGGAAATAGATTCCTGAAAAGATTGATCATGTAACATTTTTTCCACCGTATTTTCTTTAACAACTTCAACCGAACGAAATCCAGCTGAGTGAAACATAGCTTTCCATTCATCCAGCAAAGGTACTAGATCGATCCCATACACATCTTGAAAACCCTCGATCTCCTCCTTTGAAAAGGATGTACCTGCTGTCATTTCAAGATCCAGAAGAATGCCACCTTTTCTTAACAAACGTACGTATTCATTAACGGTTTTCGTAATGTTGGTGAAGATCGTAACCGATTCAGCTATAATCAAATCGAAGGATTCCGCTAGCAAAGAACTACTCTCAATGTCTCCCTCAACTAAACGTACCGCTACATTTTCTCTCTTAAATCTTTCTTTTGCCTTCTCTACCATTAATGGGTGCAGATCAAGTGCGGTTACATTACAGCCATAAGCTTGTGCTAAATAAGCCGCTGTTTGTCCCGTCCCACACCCAGCATCAAGTATTGTACTAGTTTGATTGATTGGCATATCCCTTAACAGTTCTCTTGTCAGGGCTATCCCGCCTGGGTGAGCCCCGCCAACCCCTAGAAAGGCTAAAAAGTCATGATACGTATAATGTTTCATTTGTGTCCCTCCTTTGTTCTTACCATTTTTTATTATTTATTGATAGTTACTAAGGTTTTTTGTCCAATCGGTAAAAAATTTAAAACATATGGTATTACTAATAGCAGTGGAATTAATCCATTTCACTTCTTTGCATTTGTTTATCGTCATTTAACACCCATAATAAATCATATTATTTAAGAGGAAAGGAGTTCATACAGGATGGCAGCAAGCCCTATTTATCGACAGTGTCTAGGATGTGTTGGACGCCCTGTCGGAATTAGAACAAAAGATGGTAGAATGCACCGAGGTGTTGTTACTAGAGTAAGCAACTCACATGTCTTTCTTCGTCCTTTAGAAGGTAGAAATCTGGGCGGATTCGGATATGGTTTCGGTGGATATGGTGGATATGGTGGATACGGCGGATGGGGCTGGGGTGCTGGCTGGGGAATTGCTCTGGCCACCATTGCAGCATTGTCTCCATTATTTTTCTGGTAGCATTATAAGCAGAAGACTGTCCGATAAGGAGGGGTATGATCCTTTGCTGGGGACAGTCTTTTTATTAAACCGGAAAATCTGATCCTTCTACTATTGCTTCGGCTGGTAAATGTAACGTTTCTTTTATATGCATTTGTTTATTTTTAATAAAAGAGGAAACCAAATGGTAGCCTGCGTTGTAACCCAGCCATTTCGGAACAAATCCTCCCCCATACAGCAGTTCATTATGACGGGGATCCGCTTTCGACAGCTTTATATTTGGTTTTAGCCATTTTCTCCAATAATTCAACGCAGAATCAATCGGATGTATAGATGTCCATTTTGCCAAATGGTCTGTTCCTAAACGTTCCTGTACGGCCATTTCAGCCAAACCTTCCAAGACAATAGAATCCAGGAGTTCCATATCTTTTTCCTTTTTATCGAGATAATACAACCTGCAAACATGATTATATTCATGCGTAATAATTGCCTGCAGTTCTTTTTGTGACGTGGATCCAGACACAAACAAGAATACTTTATCTTGATGAGACACCCCAGATAACCCATTAAAATCTCGTTTCAACTGCCGGTTGTTGGAATCTGAAGGAAAAATAAATACCGGTATGTTGGGTCCGCCCCATTCCTTTGCTAATCGCACTAGCTCTTCCCTCGCAATTTTCCATGGATTATCGTTATTTAAGGAATTGATGATATCTTCGTCCTGGCCATTTGGCAAAAAAAGGCCATGTTGTAATAAATGATCATGAATTGCCGATGATGAACTTCCAGGGAAATAAGAGACGAGTTTTTCAATTATGCATTTCCTCTGATGCTCTAAATTATTGACCCTTGAACTTCCCTTATTTCGCAAATATTCCTTTAGCCATTTTCTCGTATCCATAACTGCCATGTGCAGTACCTCAATCCTTTTCTCAAAATGATAAAATGATCATTATACTGTATGATGGCAGGTCAAAACTGGTGAAAATCGTTGTACAGTCGTTTTTTAACAGTTTGTAACTTATTTGACGGCTAATCTAACGGGTAGTGCTTTAAAAAATAAACCAATGCTTGCAGTTCTACAGCTAGATCGATATGATGCACACGAATATTATCTGGAACGGTTATTCGTGCCGGTGTGAAATTAAGGATCCCCGAAATACCTTGATTGACAAGCCGTTCGGTAATTCCATCGGCTTCACTGGCAGGTACTGTTAAGATCGCAACTTGAACACCGCTAATTTTTTTCTCTAAATTATCGATATGATATACAGGAACCCCACCAACTTCTGTTCCCACTTTCTCGTCATTCGTATCAAATGCCATCACAATTTTTGTATTATTGCTTCGCATAAAGTTATAATGTAAAAATGCTGTACCAAGGTTTCCTACGCCTATTAAAGCCACTTCTGTTACTTCATCTTGATCGAGCGTCTTGCGGAAAAAACCTATTAAATATTCCACATTGTATCCGTAACCCTTTTTCCCTAACGCACCAAAATAGCTAAAATCGCGGCGAATTGTTGCCGAGTCAACCTTAACAGCTTCACTTAACTCTTTTGATGACACCCTTTTCTTACCTTGTTGATGTAAGTTATTTAAAAACCGATAATATAATGGTAGTCGCTTTGCAGTAGCTTGTGGAATTTTATGCTGTTCCATTATTATCCCCCCTAGCTTTCCCGATAGTAATCACCGGATTTGCCACCTTTTTTCTCTAGTAAAAAAGTTTCCCCGATTACCATCCCTTTATCAAGTGCTTTACACATATCATAAACTGTCAGGGCTGTTGCTGAGGCTGCAGTTAATGCCTCCATTTCCACCCCTGTACTACCCTTCGTTTTTACAAAAGCTTCTATTTGTAAGACAAACATATCCGCTGTAATCTGCCAATCAAACGATATGTCAATGCTTTTTAATTGTAATGGATGACACATCGGAATCCAATCAGATGTCTTTTTAGCAGCCATAATCCCTGCTACTTGAGCAACAGCTAATACGTCTCCTTTTTTTATCTCATTATCATTAATTTTACGATAGATTTCTTCTGTAACTTGAATACTTGACCTTGCAACGGCGGTTCGTTCTGTTTCCAGCTTTTCACTTATATCAACCATACGTGCTCTGCCTTGTTCATTAAAATGTGTGAAATTTGCCACATACCCATCTCCATTTCACTTTGTACTTCTTACACACCTTAGTTTATCAGAAAAAATTTGATAAGTCGTGATTAATTTCACAATTATATTATCTATATTAAACATAACTATTAGCTGTCAGGGACTGGACATGGCTCCTTCTATATTTCCATCATTATAACCTGAATTATTATACTTCCTTACTCGTTCACAATACGATACACTTAAAAGGATGAGGTGAACGAAATGATTATCATGCAATTAAACGGAATATCTAAATCCTTTGGTGCAGAAAAAATATTATCTACTATAAAACTTGAAATAAAAGAAAAAGATCGAATTGCTATTGTTGGAAGAAATGGTGCTGGTAAGTCGACACTACTTAAAATCATGGCGGGTGAATTAAGTTATGATGAAGGTGAGATACATAAGCCGAAGGACCTGTCCATTGGCTACTTATCCCAGCATACCGGACTTGAATCAGACAAAACAATTTGGAATGAAATGCTTGATGTGTTCCAACATTTAATTAATCAGGAAAAAGAACTAAGACTGTTAGAACGAGAAATGGAACAGGCATCTTCCTTATCAGCGGCAAATTACGAACAACTTTTACATGATTACGATAAAAAACAACAAGCATTTGAAGCTGGTGGAGGGTATCGCTATGAAGCAGATATTAAAGCTGTATTGACCGGACTCCATTTCCAGGACTATGATTATGAAACGCCTATCCATGAGTTAAGTGGCGGACAAAAAACACGCTTAGCATTAGGTAAGTTACTACTAAAAAAACCTGAACTACTAATTTTAGATGAACCGACAAATCATCTGGACATTGATACCCTAGCATGGCTTGAGAATTATTTGGCTAATTATCCAGGAGCAGTTACCATTGTGTCCCATGATAGGTATTTCCTGGATAAGACCGTCACGATTGTATACGAAATATCCTATCATCGAACGAAAAAATACCATGGAACATACAGCAAATTTCTCGAGCAGAAGGCATTAAATTTTGAGCAGGAAATGAAAGAATTTGAAAAACAGCAAACAGAGATTAAAAAATTGGAGACATTTATTCAAAAAAATATCGTTCGTGCCTCCACAACCAAGCGTGCTCAGAGCAGAAGAAAACAGCTTGAAAAAATGGATAAACTGGAAAAACCAGCTGGTGAGGAATCATCTGCAACATTCTCCTTCCAGATTACCAGACGAAGTGGAAATGACGTATTAAAAATCGATGACTTATCATTTCGATATGAAGACAGTGGTGAAGAATTGTTTTCCAATGTAAAAATTCATGTAAATCGCGGAGACCGGATTGCCCTTGTTGGTCCAAATGGGGTTGGCAAAACTACTTTACTCAAGACGATTTTGGGAAGACTGAAACCGAGCCATGGGACAATCCAACTTGGGACAAACGTTCAAATTGGCTATTATGATCAGGAACAGATGAATCTAACACCATCAAAAACTATATTACAAGAATTATGGGACGAACATCCAACAGTTAATGAAAAAGATATTCGCACCGTTTTAGGAAACTTTTTATTTTCAGGTGATGATGTTTTAAAACTTGTCCATTCCCTTAGTGGTGGGGAAAAGGCACGATTATCACTAGCCAAATTAATGATGCAAAAAGCCAATTTATTAATCCTTGATGAGCCGACAAACCACTTAGACATCGACAGCAAGGAAGTGTTGGAAGCGGCACTAATCGATTTCCCGGGAACCATCATATTTGTATCCCATGATAGGTATTTCATCAACAAAATTACGGACCAAGTTGTGGAAATGCAGCAAGATGGCGCTACCGTTTATTTAGGCGATTATGATTATTATATGGAGAAAAAAGAAGAGGAAGCTGAACGCGCAAGACTTCGACAAACTGCAGAAGTAATGAACAAAAAAGATCAAGGTAACTTAAGCTTTAAAGAAGAAAAAAAGCTTCGTAGTGAACAGCGAAAAAAAGAACGTAAAATAGCAGAACTTGAAAATACAATAGAACAACGTGAAAATGAACTTGCTGAACTCGAACAAAAAATGACCGAACCAGAAATTTATCAAGACCATGAAAAAGCACTGGAACTAACGAAACAAACGGGGGAAATTAAGCAAGAAGTCGAACAACTTATGGAAGAATGGACCGCATTACAAGAGGATGAATAAAAAACCGGGCTATCCCCGGTTTTTTTGTATTCCTATTGATCAAACGTTTGATTATTACTTTAATGCTACCTAACCATGTTATCCACAAAGTTATACCCATAAAAAACACACATATAAATAAATTCATTGCAGTTACTCACATTGCCCACAGATAAAAAGGTAGTTATGCACAACTTATATCCACATCAGCAATATAATGGTGTTAGGCTTTTTCTAAAAGATATACACATGCTTGTTGATAACTTGTTATTAACTTAATACTAGCGATGGATTTGCGTTCAAATTCAATCCTGATCTTTTCCCTTTTTCATAGGAAATGGTCCCAGCAGCTGCAATCATTGCTGCATTATCAGTACAAAGGTTTAAAGGTGGAATGGACAATGGGATTCCTGTATTGGAGAATCGCTGTTGGATCGCTTCCCGCAGACCTTTATTCGCAGCGACACCGCCGGCAACAATTACTTGTTTGACATCATATTGTTTAGCTGCTTTAAATGTCTTTTCGGTTAACACTTCAACAACACTTGCTTGAAAACTTGCCGCGATATCTTCCTTTTTCAATTCCTCACCACGTTGTTTCGCATTGTGGATTGTGTTAATAACGGAAGATTTTAATCCACTAAAACTAAAATCGTAACTATCGTCTTCTAGCCATGCTCTCGGAAATGAAATACGTTCACTTCCAATACTTGCTAACCGGTCAATTTGCGGTCCACCGGGATAAGGCAGATCCAGCATACGGGCAACTTTATCATATGCTTCCCCTGCTGCGTCATCACGCGTTTCGCCAATTACTTCAAAATGCCCATGTTCCTTCATTAAGACAAGCTCCGTATGCCCACCAGATACAACCAAAGCCAGTAATGGAAATTGGAATTCTTGTTCAAAACGGTTCGCATAAATGTGCCCGGCAATATGATGAACGCCGACGAGAGGTTTTTGCTTGGCAAATGCCACTGCTTTTGCTGAATTGACCCCAATTAATAATGCCCCAACTAAACCAGGACCTTCTGTTACTGCAATCGCATCAATTTCATCCCAAGTAATAGCTGCTTGTTCAAACGCTTCTTCTAGAACAACTGTTATTTGTTCCACATGGTGTCGTGAAGCTATTTCAGGAACAACCCCACCAAACCGTTTATGACTTTCGATTTGTGATGCTACAACATTAGAGATTATTTCCGTGCCATTTTTAACGATAGCTACAGCTGTTTCATCACAACTCGTTTCAATTCCTATTATATAATTATCTTTATCCATATAAATTCACCCACATGACAATCGCATCCTCCTGATTATCTGTATAATAATTTTTCCGAATACCGCCAGGAACAAGGCCAAATTTTCGATACATTCGTTGGGCAACAACGTTGGTTGTCCGTACTTCCAACGATAAACGACGACCGCCAAGACGTATAGCCTGTCCCATTGTGTAGTGGAATAGCTTTTCCCCTAGTTTATTCCCTCGATAATTAGGCATAACAGCAATATTCGTTATTTGTGCATCATCAATCACTACCCAAAGACCTGCATAGCCAATAATTTTCTTATCCAGTTCTAAGACAAAATAATGAGCAAATTGATTCTCGACAATTTCCTGTTCAAATATATCTTTCGCCCATGGTGTATCAAAAGATGCCTGTTCTACCTCAAAAACTTGATCTATATCGTTATATTCCATTTTCCGAATCACTAATTCAGCCATTTTTATTTTTTTCCTTCTGTGCTTCCAACCATTTAGCCTCTGCTTCCGCCAAACGTAAATAGTTAGGTGTTAGCGTATGTGTATTGTCTGCCTGTTTTGTAAGCCCAGCCAATCCCAAATGAGATGGTTTGGCCAAATGAAACGGACCTTGTGGGATAAATGCAAGATCACCCATATATTCCCTAATCACTTCTTCATATAAATGAATATCTGGACTTAGGAATAATGTTTTCTTTCCATCCATTGATAACTGCTGTAACCAGTCTGTCATGCTTACATTTTGCTCATTTTTTATAAGCGTCATTTTATCTGCATCCCATTGGTATAAACCTGTATAAACATTCGAGCGTCTTGCATCAAAAAAAGGACAGACATACATGTTTGAAAAATATCCCTGATACGCTAGTACTTCTAAACTGGAAACACCGACAACCGGAATATCCAGAGCCCATGCTAATGATTTAGCTGTTGCAAGACCAATTCGTACACCTGTAAATGAGCCAGGACCTTTCGCAACAACGATCTTTTCTAGCATATCTGGTGTCATATTTGTTTCCTTCATTAATTGATCAATTGCAGGCATTAGGCGAACTGAATGATTCTTTTTAATGTTTGTGACCAGTTCACCGATAATAAGCTCGTCTTTTAGTATGGCAACACCTAATACTTGGTTTGATGTATCGATTGCTAATATATTCATTCAAGTAACTCCCTGTTTTCATAAGTAATTTTCCTACCCAATTAATTGATCCACAACTGCTTCAAAATGCGCACTCGTAGGAGCAAACGCCAGTAAACGCGAATGATCATCAAGATATGTAATGTTTATGTTTAAACGCTCATGTGGTAAAAAGTCCTCAATAAACTGAGCCCATTCCACAATCGAAATGCCCTCCCCATTAAAATACTCCGAAAAACCAATATCCTCATCAGAATCCTCTAATCGGTAAACATCCATATGATAAAGTGGAAGCTCCCCAACATACTCCTTAATGATTGTAAATGTTGGACTATTTACAGTCCTCGTAACACCGAGTCCGCGGGCGATCCCTTTTGTAAGAGTTGTTTTACCTGCACCTAGGTCCCCTTCTAACGTAATCACATCACCCGGCTTTAATAACACTGCAAGCCTCTCAGCTAACTTTATTGTTTCTTGTTCCGAATGTGTTTTGAATTCATATTCTTGCATTGTTTCACCTACTTAAAAATGTGTATATCCTTGTTTTTTTAATACGATACGCTGACCCTTCTCTTGTAAATAAACAAAATTGGTCAGTTTATAACCTACATAGCCAATTTCCGTAACTTTTGTATTTGTTTGTTCAGCTAGTTGTTTAATTAATGGCCAATCACTTTTAGCAACTGTTCCAATCAATTCAAAATCTTCTCCACCAAAGAGCTGCCAATTACGTTGCTGGTCACTGCTAAACTGATGAAAGGCCTCACTCTTCGGCAATTTATCATAATCTAAAACAATGGAAACCCCTGAAGCTTCCGCAATTTCCGCAGCCTCATTTGCAATCCCATCACTTACATCATTGAGTGCTATTCGTGATAGTTGTCTTAACTCATGGGAAAACGTAACACGTGGTGAAGGCATTCGATGTTTGATCGTTAAATACTTCTCGTTTGTGTACTGCCCTGGATGATTTAAGATATGAAAACCGGCTCGAGAATCCCCTAATGTACCCGTAACAAAAACGATGTCCCCGATCTCCGCTGAACCTCGGTAACGTGCCTTATTCTTGTCTACATATCCAATAACCGTAATAGAAATTGCTAACTCCTTTCCAGAAACAGTATCCCCACCGATTAAATCTATTTTATAACTATTTGCTAATATTCGCATCCCCTGATAAATTTGCTGTAGTTCTTCATCTGACCAATGTGGTGGTCTAACGATAGACACCAAATAAAATGCTGGTACAGCCCCCATCGCAGCCATATCGCTAACATTTGCAGCAAGCACTCTGTGACCTATATGAAATGGTTCCATTGTTTCGCGGGAAAAATGAACGTTTTCCACAAACGTATCCACTGTTGTTACAATATCTTGAGTAGATTGGCGAAAAACTGCTGCATCATCCCCAACCCCTTTTAACAAGGAAGATTGCTTATATGAAGTTTGTTTAATTGAATTAATAAACATAAACTCATCCATCAATATCACCCAGTTTCATTTTTCAACTATGTTAATGATAGCAAAAAGAATATAAAAAGGAAAAAATATATGGCCCAGTGATTATCAATCATCATCCTAGCTTAAAAGTGTTCAAATTAAAGAATGGTTAATATGGATAGTATTTATCAGGGGGACAAAATTATCAACTACATCATGTCTAAGTGTTGATAAAGATAGCATTTTGCTGAGGTAGTTAGAGGTGCGCTGATGAATAACCTAAGCTATCTGATTTAGAAAGGGGTTTTGTGTAATTGATGGTACATTTTAAGTTGGTAGGTTAATGTAGTAGCCAACTGGAATAGTTTCGTGTTCATGATTACTTGTAAGCTAAAATCGCCTTATTTCAGGCATAAAAAAACACATGATTCTTATCAATGAAAACATGTGATCGTTTGTTTAAATGACGGTCTGGACGGGACTCGAACCCGCGACCTCCTGCGTGACAGGCAGGCATTCTAACCAGCTGAACTACCAGACCAAGATTATGTATTTATTACTTATTTTAATTGGTTGCGGGGGCAGGATTTGAACCTACGACCTTTGGGTTATGAGCCCAACGAGCTACCAGACTGCTCCACCCCGCGATGTAAGATAAAATATTAAAATTGTTCCTGCTCTTTAACTAACTTTCTCCCAAACCGCTCGTTGTGTTGCAAGCTTTTCGCAGAAGTAGGACTCCTCGCAAGCCTACACATAGTGGCTTATTCAAAGAAGTTGACGGATTGCTCCACCCCGCGATGTGAGATGATGTTAATATTAAATATGCCTGGCGGCGTCCTACTCTTGCAGGGGCAATGCCCCAACTACCATCGGCGCTGGAGAGCTTAACTACTGTGTTCGGCATGGGAACAGGTGTGACCTCTCCGCTATTGCTACCAGGCCTACAGGATGTAGGTCGTTCTGTGTTGTTCACAAATGTTTCGGTGGGTCGAGTAATCGCAGACCCAGGAAGTGAACGGTCTTAACAGAACTTCCTTAGGCTTTGCAGGTATAACACTTTTTATACCTCAAAAACTAAATAAGAGTTTTTCAAGCAACGAATCAAGT
>NZ_JBSVKG010000039.1:0-14810 GCF_054048505.1 Virgibacillus sp. FSP13
AAAATAGGAACCTTTCTTTACGGACACAAAATTGTCCAAACTTTTTGTACCAATTCACCGGCAAAGTCTTTTATACTATAGAAGTAGCGAATGGAAGACACTTAGAAAAATAAATTTTAAAAACCATACACCCAATACAGAAGTCTTCTGAAATGATAGGCAATGAATAATTTTAAGGAGGTTTCGTATGCCAAATATATGGACACATATGCTGTTTTGTGAAGATGTCGTGGACTCCATTAAAATTCCAAACCCATTTTTGAGTGATGAAGCCTTTATGAAGTTGGGTGCTCAAGGCCCTGATCCATTTTTTTATTATAATTTTTGGCCTTGGATTAAGGTAGAACCAGTTCACGATATAGGAATGGCATTACACACAAAACACTGTGGCGCTTTTTTAATGGATTTAATTACAGCGGCAAAGCACAGCAATAACCAAGTAAAAGCTTATGTTTTTGGATTTGTAACGCACCATATTTTGGATAGAAATGCACATCCATATATCCATTACAGAGCCGGTTATGAAGGGAATAACCACCAACGGCTTGAAGTGTTAATTGATACATTGATGATGGAAAAATACCATCACATGAAAACATGGAAAGCACCTGTTTATAAAGAAATTGATGTGGGACATTCATTGGATAAAGACATTGTAGATTTGTTATACACGACTATTAAAACGCATTACCCACAGCTTGCTAGAGAAGATAATGCGTATATTCAAAAATCGTATCGGGATATGAAATTGGCATTAAAGTTATTAGCTGATCCACATGGTTGGAAGAATGCATTACTTAAGCCATTGATCTCAGCATATTCTCATCAGCCAATTAAAGATCATGTGGATTATTTAAATTTAAACGAAACAACTTGGTATCATCCAGCAACAAATGATCCTAGTACAAAGACCTTTATCGATCTCTATGAACAAGGACGTGCGGAAGCATTAGAAATTATGACTTTAATTCTTCACTATTGGCAAAATCAAGATAACAAAGCAGAACAAAAAATTGCCGATTTAATTGGTGATATCTCCTATGATACAGGTAAACCACTATCACTGAACTTGGAAAATAAATATAGTGAACCGATCGTCTAAACCGTATAAAACAAAACGGGCAGAAACCTTTCTATCTGCCCGCACGTTACTTTTAGAGTTATGCTTTTTTCGCTTCCTTTACACCTTTGTCAATATCAACAAACCGTAATAAAATAATGCCTACAACAAAAAAGAAAACAAGTGATATAATTCCTAGCCTGCTTGATCCCGTTAGTTGCCCGACCAGCGCGAATAAAAACGGACCGAAAATAGCAGCGAACTTTGATGATATTCCATAGAATCCAAAAAATTCCGCATGTTTATTATCTGGTACCATTCTGCCATAAATTGATCGGCTAAGTGATTGCGCCCCACCTTGAACAACCCCAACACAAATTGCCAATAAATAAAAATGTAACGATGAGGACATGAAATAGCCTAAAACAACAATCCCAATATAAACGTAAAGCGTTACCAATAAAGCTTTTTTAGCCGTTATTTTCTTTGCTACCCACCCAAAGAAAAATGTGCATGGAATACCGACAAACTGTGTGATCAATAGTGCAGCAATTAAAGAATTCGAATCAATCCCAATATCCCGACCGTAAATCGTTGCCATTTTGATAATCGTTGAAATACCATCATTATACAGCCAAAAAGCTACTAGAAAAATCAATAATTGCTTATATTGCTTAATTTCTCTGAATGTAGATGTCACGCGCTGAAATCCAATCGCAATATAGGATCGGTCTCGTTTAACCGCTGTCTTTTTCTCCTCTTGAATATTTTTAAATAACGGTAATGAAAAAATAAACCACCAAACTCCAACAGTAGCAAATGACACTTGGCTGGCAACCGTTACATTTGGTAATCCGAACCATTGATATTTTAAAATCATTAAAATATTGATTGCTAGTAAAATTCCTCCGCCAATATAACCAAAAGCAAAACCATTCGATGAAATTTTGTCAATTTCATCTTCTTCGGCTATTTCCGGCAAAAAAGCATCATAAAAAATATTTGCGCTAGAGAAGCCAATTGTCCCAACGATTAACAGGATTGAAGCAAAGAGATAGTCCCCTTCTCCGACAAACGCTAGTAAAATACTTGCGATAATCCCCATGTATGCAAAAAATCGCAAAAACTTTTTCTTGGCTGCTGAAAAATCACTTATTGCCCCTAAAAAAGGAGCAAGAATCGCAACAATTAATACAGCAATCGATTGGGAATATCCCCAATAGCTAGTTGCCAATGATTCATCAAGGTTGACTGCCGCAACATCATAATAAAATACTGGTAAAACAGCTGCCATGATCGTAGTGGCAAATGCTGAATTACCAAAGTCATACAGCATCCAGCTACGTATCGTTTTCTTATTTTTCATAGATCAAACACCCCCATTGTTACTCAAGCATATCAAATTCTTAGTAAACGCGGGTAATTTTCTTAAAATTATAATCAATAAATTCATAAGAAAGTTAGAATAGATTAATTTTCCGCTTAATGATGCCTAATCAACCTTTTCAATCGTTGCTGCTACCTGATTTGTTTCTTCAATTGCTGACGACAATTTTGCCATTCGATTCACCTGTTCATCTACCATCGCTTCCAACTCTTCGATGGTTGCAGTTGTTTCTTCAATTAAGGAAGCCAAATCATCTACTGAATTATCTATAGTTTCAGAGGATATTTGAATTTCATTGGCTTGTTTTTTTAAGTAACCAAGATAACTAATAAAGTTTGCCAATTGTTTTGTAATGCTAGCAAAGTTCTCTTTTGCTTCTTTTGCATTGCCAACACTTTGCTGTAATTGTACTTTTTGTTCGTCCACTTCTTGACGTGCTTCTTGAACATCATTTTCAATTGATTCCTGGTTTTGACTTATTTGCTTGGCAGTTTTCTGTGATACTTCAGCAAGCTTACGAACTTCACCGGCAACAACTGCAAACCCCTTGCCAGATTCTCCTGCTCTTGCCGCCTCAATGCTTGCATTCAACGCAAGTAAATTGGTTTGTTCCGCGATATCCTGGATCTTCCCTGTATATGTATTATTTTCACCTATGCGTTGCACTAATTGATCCATATTTTTTCTTAGTAGCTCAAATGATTCCTGAAAACCAGCCAATGTCGCTGTTAGTTGTTCAACCGAGTGTTGCCCCTTTGACGACAACAGTCTCAATTCCTCACCATCTTGGGTACTTTTGGCAAAAGATGCAATCATTTTCTCTAATCGGTTATTTGTCCCCTCAGTAGTTGTTGAAATTGTTGTTGCTGTTTCCGCTTGGGATTGACTAGCTTTTGTGATCTCCTGGAATGCCAGTCGCATCTCATCCATCGATTGAGCATTCATGTTACTATCCTGCTCAATGATGTTCATTTGTTTCCGTACATTTTGTGTCCCATCATGTATTAGTTTAGCTTGCTTTGTCTTTTCCTCAGACTGTTTTTCACTTTCAGCCAATGCGGTCCGAACATCGACTAACAATCTTCGTGTTATCCTTACCTGTATCACTAATACCACAAATACCAGGATAAAGAAAACGATCGTAATAGCAGTAGCCCGTAAATCAAAACCAATCATTTCGCCCTTTGCCATTACAAAATAGGTTAGTACTGAAAGACCTAATACCCCACCAGTCACCAAAACGGTAAGTGAAAGTGAAATAGCGGCTACAGCCAAAACATAGAATGCAAATAGCATATTCGTTACATAATCAGAACTTAGAATGATCATAAAAGCAATACACGACAAGCTTATGATTGCTAAATAAGGGATCACCATTGGATAAACTTTTTTAAAATATAATACACCTATTACCGCAAGACTAATGGCCCCACCGATTCCCAATGCCAATAGATTTTCCTTTGGCGCGCCAACAATAACCTCTGCACCTATACCTAGAAAAAGTGAAAACAATAAAATGTAAAATAAAATTCGATTTTGCTGATGAATGATTCTATTATTATTTCGCATACATTCATTTCCCCCATGAATAATGTCCTGATTAAAAAGCACTATTTACATTAGTTAAAAAGGCTCCACCTACTAAGGGTGAAGCCAAATTTTTGATCTGATTCCCTATTCCCAAATAAAGTGTTTATATGCTTCGCTCCATTTTAAAAATGCCTCTTTGTTTCCTTCATCGATCGCGTTATTTATTGCGTCCTCTAGTCGTGCCTTATTCCAATTAAAACATAATTCATCTAACAACAATCGGGATGATAGCTTTAATTCATACGGAATTTCACGTTTTGCGTGTAGCACATCACCTTCATATCGATAATATCGGTAAATTAATTTTTGCTTTTTCATGGAACATACCCCCTTGTTCCTTTTTTCTATTATCCTAAATTTTGCGAATAATTGCAATGAAAAAGCAAAATTTTTTTACAAATTGTTGTTTAAAATCTTTACCAAGTGAAACTTACTTTACTCTTGTAAATACATATAACCAAGTGCTTGATTGTTTCTCTAGACCCACCATACACTACTTTGGTAGACTAAATAAGCTATGAACAAAAGCGTTTTGGAGGCGGCAATTCAATGAATCAACCAGATAATCTGAAAAAAGGAGAAAAAGGTGCTTGGATCAGCATCTTTGCCTATATTTTTTTAGCTATTGGAAAATTAGTTGTGGCACATATAGGTAATTCTGAAGCATTACGTGCGGACGGATTGAACAACTCAACAGACGTTGTTGCCTCAATTGCAGTTCTTATTGGCTTAAAAATATCAAGAAAACCTCCCGATGAAGACCATCACTACGGACATTATCGGGCTGAAACCGTTGCTTCATTATTCGCAGCTTTTATCATGATGTCAGTCGGCTTACAAGTTCTCTATGATACGTGCAAAAAAATGATTTCAGGGCACACTGTTCAACCAGACATGCTGACAGCCTGGACAGCAATAGGCGCTGCAGCTGTGATGTTTTTCGTTTACCGTTATAATGCTGCGCTTGCGAAAAAGGTACAAAGCACTTCTCTTCACGCCGCTGCACAAGATAATCGATCCGATGCACTTGTTAGTATTGGGGCTTTTATTGGCATCATTGGTGCACAAATCGGTCTATTTTGGTTAGACCCACTGGCAGGGTTTATTGTTGGTGTTATCATCTGTAAAACAGCCTGGGATATTTTTAAAGACTCCACACACACTTTAACAGATGGTTTTGATGAAAAATTGTTGGCAAAAATAAAGGCAAGCATCGCAAAAGTAGACGAGGTCAAAGAGGTTTACGATGTGAAGGGTCGTATTCACGGAAATCAAACGTTTATTGAAATTACTATTCTCGTTGATCCAACCCTTAATGTACGAGAAAGCCACGACATAACGGAGCGTATTGAACGTTTTCTGGCCGAAACACATAATATTTCATATGCCCACATTCATATTGAACCATATCCAAAACATTACAAATAACCGTGCGTTCTCTTCCTTTGAAGAAAACGTGCGGTTATCCATTTATCCTATTAGCTAATATGACTGTTTATTTCCATGTTGCCAACAGTTCATCAATACTTGGCCATCCATATGCTGTCTCTTGATATGTTCCTTCCCCAATTGTCGTTTCCTCTTCACCAACAGGCTTTGCACGATATCGTTCATAAAACCTGCTTGACGGATTCTGAGTTAATACCCACACAAGTAATGATTCATACCCCTGCTCTTTCATTTCTTCAGCAAAGACTCTTAACAATTTCGCACCCAACCCTTTACGTTGATATCCTGGTAGCAAATAAATTGTATAAATCTCACTATCATAATGAAATCGTTTAGTTCGCTCAGGTCCACCAGAAACAAAACCGATAACGTCTACATCATTCGAAATGACAAATGTACACTGTTCTTTTTTTTGCATTCGTAAAACTGTCTCCCATAGCGCTTTTCGATTTTCATATGTAATATTCGATAGATCCTCCTCATCCACCAAATCGGTATACGTATTTTTCCAGCTACGTACATGAATATTCGCTATTGCCTCTGCATCAGCGAATACCGCTCTTCTAATTGAAAACATTCGATCTCCCCCCTGCCGTTCACTAAAAATCTATTTATTATTTTGAGTGACTACATGATAACTTTTCTGTAAGGCACTTATTTGACTATTCATTATATAATAGCAAAAAGAAACACCGTAACAATTGCTCCAACAACTACTAATATAACATTCAATCCAATATACGCTAGGATGATTGCCACAATCCCTCCAATAATCCCCACATGTGGTTCCCCAGCTTTGACAGACATAATGCCGGGGAAAATTAGCGCACCTAAAGCAGCATATGGAATAGCATTTAACCACCGATTAGCCCATTCAGGAAAATGAATTTTATCGACAATATATGCCGGGATTAATCTAGGAATCATTGTTACAAGAGACATACCGATGATAATTGCAACAATCATGAATGGTCCTCCCCTTTCAGCAAATAAATTCCACTTAAGCCGCCTAAAACTGTCCCAAACACAATTGCCCAGCCATCACTCATAAATAGCCCACATAATGCATTAATAAGCATTGCGATAATGGCAATTAATCCTACTTTTAGTTCCTTTTTAACAGATGGAATCAACAACCCAATAAACATCGCATATAAAGCAATGCCCATACTTTGGCTGAGTTTTTCGGGAATTACTTCACCAAGAATACCACCTAAAAAAGAACCGAAAATCCATGAAAAATAAGCCGTTAAAATTAATGCTGTATAAAAAAGTGCCCCTTTTTCTTCTTTCGCTTCTTTCGTATGTAACGATGACACTGCAAATGTTTCATCCGTCAACCCTAATGATAAAGGAACCTTCCAACTACGTCCAATCACTCGTAAGCGATTCATAAAGGATAAACTCATAACAAAGTGTCGAAAATTAAGCACAAAAGTTGCGACAATTATTTCAATCGCTCCTGCCCCAACTGCGATCATATTAGCTCCCATAAACTGACTCGCGCCAGCAAATACGAGCACACTCATTAACGTTAACTCAGTTAAAGACATACCAGACTGTTTTGCTAAAACGCCATACGTAATCGCAATTGGCAAATATCCCAGCATAATTGGAAATCCAACCATTATGCCTCTTTTAACCATTTGTATGGAAGGTGGTGCTTCATTTTTCTTGAGTGCATTCGTTACCATGTTTCGTATCCCCTTGATTTGAAAATTTAGCCTATTATAACTGATATTTTTAAATTTAAAAAGTATTTAGTCTGGATAAATACATATTGACAGATTGTACAATAAAGATGTATATTCAAAATTAATATTTGAATAGGATTATCCGTGAATGCGAAGTAAAATCATTCTAAGCAGCAGTAGAGACAGGGTGGTAGCTGAAAACCCCGGCAGGATTGGTTTGAATTACACATTCAAAATTAGTACGGATCTTTTTGATAGAAGAGGATGGTTTCAAATCATCAATCAGGGTGGTACCGCGGAGAAAGGCTTCGTCCCTATTTTTGGGATGGAGCTTTTTTATTTTTAAAAGGAAAGAACTAACAACAAGGAGGAAAAATCAATGTTTCCAATCAACCCAAAATATAATCCACAAGTCAGCGAGTCGATTATTTTCTTTATCGTCATCATCGGACTCATTAGTTATTTCATCATTGGATTGGGATCTGTACCACATGTACCGATCATACTCGGAATTTTCTTGCTTGTTGCCTATGGATTGGTTAATCACATTCCATTTAAAACACTTGAAGAAGGAATGATCGCTGGAGCCAAGTCTGGAATGGCTGCCATCTTTCTATTTGTATTAATTGGTGTCTTAATTAGTAGTTGGATGATGAGTGGGACTATTCCTACCCTAATCAATACAGGCTTTAGCTTCATCGGTGGGACATGGTTTTATGCTATTGTCTTTGCGATTACAGCGATTGTAGGGATTTCACTCGGTAGCTCATTAACGACAACAGCAACGATTGGAGTCGCCTTTATCGGGATGGCTAGTGCGCTTGATGCTTCGATGGCAATTACTGCTGGCGCCATTGTCTCTGGTGCATTTTTCGGTGATAAAATGTCGCCATTATCCGATACAACAAATTTGGCGTCAACCATTGTCCAGGTGGATTTATTTGATCATATTAAACATATGAGCTTAACGACGATTCCAGCATTTATTATTACATTTATTATCTTTGTATTTTTATCACCAAACGGTACTGTCCCACTGCAAAAAGTCGGAGCATATCAAGATGCTTTGGCTACAACTGACTTAATGCATTGGACTTCCTGGCTTCCGCTAATCGTGTTAGTTATTTGTACTATTTTTAGGGCGCCTGCATTCATTGCACTTGCATTAAGTAGTTCACTAGCAACATTGCTAGCAAGTTTTACAAGCCAATTAACCTGGTCAGAAATATGGACGATTTGGTTTAATGGGTATGCGGCAAATACTGATTTTCAACCGGTTAATGACTTATTAACAAGGGGCGGAATAAACAGTATGCTATTCACCGTCTCACTCGTTATTCTGGCATTAGGTTTTGGTGGTTTGCTATTTGTTACAGGAATTGTACCGTCGATTTTAAATGCATTTAAGGAAAAACTAAAAAAAGTTCGTACCGTCATTATTTCTACTGCTGCAACGGCGATTGGAGTCAATGTTTTAATTGGCGAGCAGTATTTATCCATTATGTTGACAGGTGAGACATACAAAGGTATTTACCATAAAGCAGGTCTTCCCAACAAGGTATTATCACGAACATTGGAGGATGCCGGAACCGTGATTAATCCGCTTGTTCCTTGGAGCGTTTGTGGTGTGTTTATTGCTGATGTATTGGGTGTTCCGGTATTAACTTATTTACCGTTTGCCTTCTTTTGTCTATTAAGCCCAATTATCACGATTCTTTTCGGTGGAAAAAAATTAAAACAAGCTGACTAGGCCATGATGGCCTAGTCAGCTTGTTTCACACGATTTCGGCTAATTTACGCAACCCCTCCAACAATCGTGGGGAAGGGCGGCAATATAATGATTCTTCTAATACATGAATATTACCAGTTTGAATAGCCTTCATATTTTCCCAACCAGGGCGTTTTATCACTAGCTCTGGGCGCATTTTTTCTTCTTTTACACCAACCCAGACCATACAAATGTGGTCTGGATCCCGCATTTTCACGTCCTCCCAGTTGGTTTGAACACTAGCTTCATCCTCTGTATCAAAAATATTACGAGCACCAGCGAGCTTGCTGATTTCGGTCAGCCAATTGACTTTTCCAGGTGTAAACACAGGTTTTGGCCACCACTCCCAATAAAGACAGGGCTTTTCTTCCTTATTCTGTGCTTTCTCTTTAAAAGTTGCAATTTCACGTCGAAAACTATCCGCTTTTTCTTGGCCACGTTTTGCACAGTTCAATGCCTCACCAACCGTTTGAATATCATCTGCTATTTCTTCAAGCGAATTGGGATTTAGAATAATATACGGAAGCTCATATTCATCAAGTGCTTCAATATTTTTCTCCATACCTGGAACACTTAATGATGCCAACACGAGGTCAGGTTTTAATTCTACTACCTTTTTCATGTCAATTGATAGGTCAGGCCCTACTTTTGGTAATCGCTGAACTTCTGCCGGCCAATCTGAAAAGTTATCTACTCCTACTAATAGATCCGTCTTTTCTAAATAAGCAACGATTTCTGTATTACTTGGACAAATCGAAACTACTCGCATATTGGTCCCCCTCTACTTTATTTTACGTTGAGGTCTGCCCTTGATGTTAGTCCCGCTTTTTATTAGCCGTCTTGTTCAGTCGTGATTAATGGGCCATCCTTTGTAATAACAATGGTATGCTCGTATTGTGCAGAGCGGCCACCATCAACCGTTCTTGCCGTCCAACCATTATCATCCATTTTACTATGCCAATCCCCTTCGTTAATCATTGGCTCGATCGTGATAACCATTCCCTCTTTTAGGCGTACTCCTTTATTTGGAAGGCCAAAATGTGGGATATGTGGATCTTCATGAAGTGTTGGTCCAATTCCGTGTCCAGTAAAATCTCGTACAACGGAAAAACCTTCTCCTTCCGCATACGTTTGAATGGCATGCCCAATATCACCAATTCGACTTCCAACTTGCGCTTGTTCAATGCCTTTATATAGAGCTGTTTTGGTTACATCTAACAATTTCTGCCCTACTTTATCGATGTTACCTACTGGAAACGTCCAAGCGGAATCTGCTAACCCACCATTAAGATTAACAACGATATCAACGGTCACAATGTCCCCTTCAACTAACTTCTCGTCACGCGGAAATCCGTGGCAAATTTCATCATTTACCGAAGCACAAATTGCATACGGATAGCCTTCAAATCCTTTTTGCTCCGGAGTTGCACCATTGTCAGCCAAAAATTTCTCGACAAATGCATCAATCTCCATCGTTGTAATACCTGGTTTAACCAATTTAGCAATTTCTTTATGACATTCGATTAGTAAATCTCCTGCCTTCTGCATCATTTCAACTTCACGTTTGCTTTTTCGTGTTATCATAACTTTCTTCCTTTCGATCTATAATAGTGCGTGTTCAAAACCCCCATGTCTTATCCCGACACCGCAATTATTTGGTGACTTTTTGAACAACCTCTAATACAAGATTCATTTCCCAATATTTTTATGCACCCTAAAGTTTAACACAAATTCCCGATAAAATAATCCTAGATGAATTAATTTATATTATGAACAGTGTAGGAGTACCGCTCATTTTTAGGCTGTTTTCTATACGATTGTTGTTATTAAAAAAATATTTATATGTTTCCCAACAAGCCGCCCATATACAACTACTCTTTAAAATGCATACTCATTACTGCGTGTGATGTAGCACTGTCGTAGTTCTCCTCGTCTTGAGGGTGGGGACGGACGCTCCCCAACCGCTACCGGAAAATGTAGTGTATAGAGTTACGCGATAAATAGTAACAAATAACCCGAAAACATTTTTAAAAATTCCCACCTTTAATTTTCCAAGCCCAATTCTTTATTAGCCCTTCCATGTCTTTTTTTATTACATATATTGATAAAAAGAGGAGGTGAAGTAGTTGAGTGAAAATGTTGGAGGCGGCAGTGGTTTTGCACTAATTGTCGTGTTATTCATCCTCTTGATCATTGTAGGTGCTAGTGGATTCACTACTGGTGGCTATGGTGGTGGAGTTGGCTACGGTGGATACGGCGCCGGCTATGGCGGCGGATTCGGCGGTGGCTACGGCGGATTTGGTGGTGGTTGGTGGTAAAACCAATCACCTATGATAAAAAATCAATCAGTAAGGAGGTGATCGATAATGAGCTATGGCGGTGGCTACGGTGGCGGCTTTGCGCTAATCGTTGTGCTGTTCATCCTGTTGATTATTGTTGGAGCAGGCGGATATGTAGGCGGAGGTGTTTACTAAAATAATTTAATTATTTTGTGACCATCCACTTACAAAATCAAACTTCAACTAAATTGCAAGATAACGTACGGTTTTTTGGTTAGTCCATTGCCTATTCACCATCACCATTTATGGAGAAACATGGCTTATTCAATTTCCTTAACTGATAAGCCATCGTTTTTCTTATAATCGTTATTCCATTACTTGAAAACTACTAAAAATGAATCCCTGTGTCTTTATAAAAGGCGCAGGGATTGTTTGTTAAATATAATCATTGACATGGTATATGTTGCCATTGTGAATATTTTCTTCGTCAGTCAAAATATCAACAAGTACACCACCAACCATTTCCGTGTCTTTCAATAAATTATTTTCCTTATAACCCTTAAATTTCTCAACTTCAGCAAACTCTTCTGCTGACGTCAAGCGAATTTTTTCCTGCATTTGTGTGTCCATAATTCCGGGGCTAAATGCGATTATTTTGCTACCTGTTTTTAATTCGTCCTGTTCAAGTGCCACTGTTTGTGTATACATATTAATGCTGGCCTTGGTGCTGCAGTATGCACTCCAACCGTAAACAGGTCTTTCTGCTGCACCAGATGTGACAGTTACTCCAACAAAATGTATTTCCCTCTCGTTTGCCATTTTTAAAAATGAATTCATGATGACCATTGGTGCCAACGTATTTATTTGGATATGATATTTGAGATCAGCATTCTGGATATTTGTTGATTGGTCGATTGGTTCTACGACAGCTGCATTATTTACTAAATAGATAGCAGAAGGATCATTTGCAAAAATTAGTTTACCAATGTTATCGATAGTTTCCTCTATATTTTCCATGTCAGCCAAGTCACATGTATAATGTGTAAACATCACATTCTGTTGTTTTGCGTACGTTACTAATTGTTCATTCTTGCTGCGCGAAATGCCAATTACATTTATCCCCAATTCTATAAACAACCTAGCAACCGATTCACCAAGTCCTCGTGAAACACCAGTAATTACTGCAAATTTCATCTTATCTCCCCCATATGACGATACATCCATTCCATTCTGTTATGAAAAGAACCTTACTTTTTAATCACAATGGCTTGACTCCCCATCTGCTTCCAAGCCTGTTCAAAGTTTTTCCTGTTTACTTTTTGATTTTTTTGTCCGTAGGGATTATTTATGTATATGGATTTTTCATTATATCCCGTAATGACGACGCTATGCACACTGTATGTAATGTTTATGATGCCTGAATGTGTTTCCCACGTTTTAAAGTCATTGACTGGTACAAAATTTGCTGTTGTGATTATCCAAACAGGAAGACCTTGTGATACATTATCAAGGATTGTTTCAATCGGTTCACCCGTAAGATCAACTGCTTTTTTGCCTGCGTATTCCCTTGCAATGTCAGCTACTGGACCATGATATACGGACAATCCTGGGCCATTTTCCATGTCACCAACAAACCCATCATTTGGATTACCTTTTAGTCCATTTTCATATGTTAATGGGACACGTCCAATTTTTTTAGCAAGTTCATTTTTCGTAGTTTCATAGCCATTGTAATTTAACATCATTGCTAGACTACTAACTTCACAGCCGTTGTACAAACGTGGTGAATCCATTTGATTGATTAGTGGAACATCCAGAGGCTCCATTTTCGTTACTTCCTTTGGCAGTTCAATCTTATTTTTTTCAACTAATTTGCTAACGTTTTTGGCAGAATTGCTTGCAGGCTTCGGCTCTACAGCTTTTGCTTCACAGGACATAAGAAAGATCATGATCAAAATAAGATACACCACTAACAAATTCGTGTTCTTCACAAAGAAACTCCTTAAAACACTGACCTCGATTTAATTATTAAAATAGTAAGATAACTACAGTTGGGTTATTCCCCAGAATAGTCCGGGGAATACATTATTTTATTTTGTATGAACCTCATCCCAATAATGCACCAATGTTTCCATCCCCTTATCAAAGCTGTCTAATGGAAAGCTTTCATTTGGTGAATGCAAACGATCATCTGGTGTTCCAAATCCTAAGAGTACGATTGGAATGTCATAAATAGCCTCGATCCATTCGACGACTGGAATTGATCCACCCATTCTGACATAGACTGTTTCCTTTCCAAAGGCTTTCGTATAGCTCGTTGCTGCCTTTTCAATCAGTGGATGATTTGGCTCGACTTTATACGCTTTAGCTGACAGCTTTTCTTTTTTTACTTCTATCGTAACGCCTGATGGTGCATTCTTTTGAATGTGCTCTTCAAGTAGGCTTTGAATTTTTTCAGGATCTTGTCCAGGTACAAGACGGCAGGTAATTTTTGCGGTTGCCGATGACGGGATAATCGTTTTCGTACCTTCTCCTTGATAGCCACCGTAAATTCCATTAATTTCAAAAGTTGGGCGTGCCATTGTATGTTCTTTTGCTGTATACCCTTTTTCCGATACGGTTTGGGGTGCACCAGTTGATGCTTCGTAATCCTCACCCTGTACCCGTTTAATTAATTCCCGTTCTTCATCTGTTAAAGGTTCTACATCATCATAAAAACCATCGACCGTAATGACTTCTTCTTCATTTTTCATGGATGCTAAAATATGACTTAATGCCATAATCGGATTCCGTACCGCTCCACCATACATCCCAGAGTGTAAGTCATGATCAGGTCCTGATACGGTAATTTCAATACCCGTAAACCCTTTCAATCCATAAAGTATTGTCGGCTGGTTTTCGGCAACCATCCCTGAATCAGAAATGACAGCAAAATCAGCATTAAATAATTCCTTTTTGTCATGAAGAATTTCATATAGGTTCTCACTGCCGATTTCTTCTTCTCCCTCAATACAAACCTTGACATTTACCGGCAGTTTTCCTTCCGCTTTCATATATGCTTCGAACACAGCAAGATGCATGAATACCTGGCCTTTATCATCACTTGAACCACGCGCATAGAGACGACCATCACGTACTTCTGGTTTAAACGGATCACTTTTCCATTGGTTAATCGGATCAACCGGCTGTACATCATAATGCCCGTAAAACAATACGGTTGGAGCATCAGACCCCGCCTGATTATATTCAGCAAATACTAATGGGTGCCCACCAGTTTCTTGTTGTTCCACTTTATCAAAACCAATATCATGTAAGTATGTTTCTAAAAAATCCGCCGCTTCTTTAATATCTTTTTTATGTACACTATCCGTGCTGACACTTGGAATCGACAAAAACTGATTTAACTTTTCTAATAATGAATCACGATTTTCTGTCAGGTAATTAATTACTTTTTCGCTCATGTACAATTCCTCCCATTCGTTTATATTTATTTTAGCATACCACAAGCAGAGTAACTAGTTGGACGATGCTTTGATTTCTGCTCTCGCGCCGATGTTTCTGCTCTCGCGCCGATGTTTCTGCT
>NZ_JBSVKG010000040.1:0-14578 GCF_054048505.1 Virgibacillus sp. FSP13
GCTCCAAAAACTAAGAAGAGCTAATGGATTTTCAGAATAGCGTATAAAGTGCTAAAATAGTTTTAAATGTTGAGAAGTGTTAGCGTGTGCAAAATGCTTACATCTTAATTCCATTTTAAAAAAATTTTTCTACGGGGTGGCTAAATATGAAACTGGTAAGCTATAAATTTAAAAATCAACCTGGTACATATCGAATTGGTTGTGTGATTGATGAGAAGGTAGCTGATTTGCAGGAATGTTATCGTGCTTTACTGATTTCCAAACAAGATAAGGATTCCATTCACACGATTGAATGTCTTCTTCCTGCCGATCCAAACACATTTTTCTCGATGGGGGAACGTGCAATAGAACGAGCAAAGGAGGCCTACAATTATATTGTTCATCATACCAATGAGAACTATATGTTTGAAAAAGCGGAAGTAAGTTTAAGTACACCAATGCCAACACCTTCCAAAATAATTTGCGTTGGCAAAAACTATGCAGAACATGCTGTAGAGATGAAAAGTGATATCCCTGATTATCCAGTGCTGTTTGCGAAATTCAGCAATGCCTTAATTGGACCAGAAGAAGTTATTGAAAAATCTCCATCCACCAATAAGCTGGATTATGAAGCGGAATTAGCGGTGATCATTGGAAAAGAAGCATCACACGTGAATAAAGCGAATGCACTTGACTATATTGCCGGATATTCAATTGGCAATGATATTTCCGCACGTGATTTGCAGAAAAGAACACCTCAATGGCTTCAGGGAAAAACACTGGATCGCAGCACACCTGTTGGACCGTGGGTAGTTACAAGAGATGAAATTGGAGATCCGAGCAATTTATCTATTTGTTCGTATGTGAACGGGGAAAAACGCCAAGATTCAAATACGAGACATTTTATTTTTGATGTTCCTTACTTGATCGAATTTATTTCTGATCTAATAACATTGAAACCAGGAGATATTATCTTAACTGGTACGCCAAATGGAGTAGGTTTTGCGATGGATCCACCACAATTTTTACAGGACGGAGATAAGGTTTCGCTGAAAATAGAGAAGATCGGGGAACTGGAAAATAAAGTAGTTGAACCTCGATAAGAAGTGATTTTGAATTAAAAAACCAACTTAACAACGTCTTATAATTATTTCGGTCAAGAAACCTCTAATGAGAATAAGGGTCCGTTATGGAAAAAGGATAAAGGGAGGAAGAGAAACGACTCGCTTTCCGCGGACGAGTGCCTAAGCCTCCTCACAAAAACCGTTGCGGGTCTCGGCTCACTCGTTTTGCCGCAGGAGTCTCGCCGTTTCTGCTCCTCCCAAAATCAAACGGAACCACTTGCGAAACAATAAGTATTTTTAGAGGGATGAAAGTTTGTATTTATCCCCAAATTTCCTTCGCCACATCAACGATAAATTTTAGTTTATTCCACTGTTCTTCTTCTGTAAGTTTATTCCCGTGATGTGTTGATGCAAAGCCACATTGTGTACTTAAACCTAATTGTTCAAGCGGCACATATTGTGATGCTTCTTTAACACGTGCCTTAATTGCTTCTTTGTCTTCTAATTCTCCGTTTTTCGATGTTACAACGCCTAAGATGACGTGCGCTCCACCATTCGGAATATATTCCAATGGTTTGAAATCACCTGACCGTTCATCATCATATTCCAGGAAGAATCCATCTACTTTTTCTTTTGCTAATAATGTTGGTGCGATCAAGTCGTAGCTTCCTTCAAATGCCCAGGTAGATTGGTAGTTTCCTCGACATAAGTGTGTTGTTACAACTAAATCCTCTGGTTTGTTTTCTAAAACACCATTTGCTACACGTAAAGCTAGATCAATTAGATAGTCTCTTGAATATTTCCCATCATTGAATGGAATTTCAGGTGAAGAGAGTCCGGCAATGTAAACATCATCTAATTGTATATAGCGTGCTCCTGCATCATAAAAGGCTTTTAATGCATCTTGATATGTTTGAATAATATCGTTTGCGTATTCTTCAATATCCGGATAAATTGCCGGATTATGAATGCCACTGTTAAATAATTGGTTCGGACTTGGGATGGCTATCTTTGTAATAGCACGACCATCAACAATTTCATTTAATTCAATGAAGTCCTGGATAAATGGATGGTCTGGATTGAAGGAAACTTTTCCTATATTTCGTACATCGTATTTTTCTGTTTCCAACCCTTCAAATTTGTATCCGTGTTCAGGCACATACCCTTCTATTCCATGTAAATGTTCTAAGAAATCTAAGTGGAACCATGTACGTCTAAACTCGCCATCGGTTACTGCTTCTAGCCCAATTTCGATTTGCTTGTCAACAATTCGTTTGATCTCTTGCGTTTCGACCTTGCGTAATTGTTCTGCAGTAATTTTCCCTTCTTTGAATTCCTTTCTTGCCTCATGTAGTTTCTCTGGACGTAATAGACTTCCAACTTGATCTGCTCTGAACGGAGCTTTTGTTAATGTAATAGACATGTAAATTCCTTCTTTCTTTTTTATTTTAGTAATGCAACAATTTGGTTATTTTTTATTTAACGCTAAGCTATGGAAGTATTGCAAATGATCGTACTGGAAACCCCGATGCTTTTTTTGCCTTTGGTACAATATTAATGATAACGGAACCTTTTGCAGGTACTTTATCTAAATTGGTTAATAACTCAACTTGATAGGTGTCTTGGTCAAGCACATAGTATTCCGCCAAAAGAGCACCATTTTTTTGGAAGTCAACAGCTGCATCAGTATCAAATGTTTCATGACCAACCGCTTTTATCTTTCGTTCTTCATATAGGAATTTCAAAGCTTCCAGGGACCATCCGGGTGCATGGTTATTACCATCAGCATCTTTATTGTCGAATGCCTCTTGATCAGGCCAGCGCTTGCTCCAATCTGTACGTAATGCAACAAAGGTATTAGGCTCTATTTTTCCATACTCTTCTTCAAATGTTAAAATATCATCAACCGTTAATGTAAAATCATTGTTTTCAGCAGCTTCCTTGGATTTATCAATAACAACTAGTGGTAAAACGAATTCCTTTAAATGTAATTCATCTAAGTACCTTGTATTGCGGACAAAGTGAATCGGTGCATCCAGATGTGTACCATACTGTCCAGGAAATGTGAAGCTTTGTGCGAAAAAACCATCATCATGATCAAATAGTGTTTCGAATTTTGCTGCTTCAAATGCTGAAAAGTGAGGTGAATCTGGACCAAAAGCATGTGTCAAATCTACCCATTGTTTTTCCTTTAATAATTGTATTGCTTTGACTAATTCGTTTGCCAAAAGATCACCTCATTTGTTATATTTTGGAGATTTGGATATATGTGCAATCAGGCTTTTAACCGATAGTTCAAATTATGCTGCTTCAATGTTTCGTCTTTTCCAAATAGGAAATGTTTCTCCATATTGGGTGAGTATGTTGAATTAACTGTTTCCACACCTACTGCTTCTGCCACTGCTCGCAACATTGCTGGTGATGCACCACAACACAAGCCAATATAATTTATACCAATATCTTTTGCCTCTTTAGCCCATTCCGCCAATTCATAACGGTTATGATATAGTGGATCTAATGCGGTTGGAAAGGTGGTCTCCAAAGGCAAATGACAGCTGCATCCTCCATCAGGCAAGTTAAAGAAAGTTGGGTTTTCTTCTGTTGTACGGTATGGGATCGGCAAGCCACCAACATAACCATCTACATTCTTTCTTATTTCAGCAAGATATGGTTGCATCGTATTGGGACCACGGAAACAATTCATGCCAACGACCAGGGCGCCTTTTTCAGAGAGAACTTTACATGACTCATCGACAGTATAGCCGTCTCTTAATATATTTTCTCCCATTAGTCCTAGGGTGATGACTGCTGGAAGTTCTTGTTTAAGGATCTCCTCTAATGCGATGAGTGCTTCCTCATGGTAATAAAAAGTCTCCCCGTTAATGAAATCGACTCCTTCTTCCTTGCACCACTTAACCATTTCAGCAAATATATCTCTAACTTTTGCCTTCGATTCAGGGTCGTCCGGATCAAAGATATTCGTGTTTGAAATATTTCCAGCTACTAGTGCTTCTTCTTTCGGATGCTCACTTGCAACCTCTTTAGCTAAGCGGATAGCATTTCTATTTAATGGCTCTAATAAATCCTCTTTTCCAATAATGCGCATTTTTTCTCTATGTGCATTATATGTAAAAGCCAACACAACATCTGATCCGGCATTCATATAATCCCTGTACGCTTGTTTAAGGGCCTGAGGATTATCTAAAGCCACCTCAGGGACAAAGGATCCGGCTTGCAAATATCCCCTTCGTTCCAATTCAAATAAATATCCCTCACCAGCAATTACTGTTCCTTCTTTGAGTCGTTCTTCTAAACTACGCTTCATTCATTTTCCTCCTCTTTTTGGTTTGTGGTAGGCTTTTACTACGTGTTCAAAAAGTAAAAGCTCTTTTCGTAAAGTTTGTTGCTTTTAAAATTTCGTAGTTGATATAAAATGCGACGTAACTATACTATGTTGATTTTGTAGTTTTCTTTCCCCGTACACTCCGCTTTTTGGGGGCGGCTGCTTGAGCCTCCTTGATGAAGACACTTTTCCGAGACTTCCGGCTTCCTTCGTGTCTTCATGCCTTGATGAAGACCTTTTCTCCGCTAGAATTGATCAACTGGAAAGAACTTCACAAATCACTGATATCATGGGCTAAAACCACTTTTAATCAGAAAATGGTCATCAGCGGAGGCAGAATACGAAGCCGTGCCCGCGGAAAGCATCCACCCGGAGCGATCCCGGACGGCGGGAAATGCACGTACTTATAGAAAAGATCTCAGCAGTTACGTCGCATTTTATATCTATTGTGTAACAAACAACAAATGTTTTCGATGAGGCGAGTAATCGCAGTCCCAATCTTTTAGAAAACAACCATAATAAAAACCCCCTTCTTTAAATAAGAAGAGGGTTTCACGCCGTAGTAGCTGCTCTTCTTATCTTCAAGCATTACGCTTCTGGAATTAGCACAGTACAAATGTCTGTTGCTGAGGTTTCAACGGGCCAGTCCCTCCACCTCTCTGGATAAGAAAAATTACTATTTAATTAAGTTATTGATAAATACATTACCGCTTTTGTTTCGAAATGTCAACAAAATAATATAACTTTTTTGAAAAAATAAAATACCGCCAATAAAAGATAACATGATAAATAATTTCGTTCATGTCTGTACAACTTGAGCGCGTTTTTTTGCACGGGGGTAGAAATGAATTATAATGAGATATAAATACTTATTATTTGGGGTTCAATTTCATTTAAAATAAACTCGGGTAATAAGTTCAAAAGATGGAAAGGTGTTTTAGTTTGGAACAGGAACAATATAAGCCAGCAGGATTTTGGATAAGATTTTTGGCGAATATGGTGGATGGGGTATTTACCCTCGTAATCGGATTAATTATCGCCTTGTTAGTGAATGATCACGTTTTTTTCAATTATAGTTTAGAAAATACTTCTAGGTCAGAAGACGCGGCCAATCTCATTTATTTTGTTATTTTTGTTATCATTTTCACTGGTAGCAAGTTTCGTGGCTCTCCAGGGAAAATGGTATGCAAAATTCAAGTGTTAAACAAAGATATGACGCAAATTAGCTTGTTGAAATCGCTAGGAAGAGGATTTGCGTATGTTATTTCCGCAATTCCTTTAATGGTCGGTTACATGATGGCCGGATGGAATGAGGAAAAGAAAGCATTGCATGATATTATATGTGGTACGAGAGTTGTTTATCGAAAAAATTAATGCATTAAAAAGGGGAACAAAGTTATGCAATTCACTTCCATTGATTTTGAAACGGCAAATGCGAAACGTCATAGTCCATGTGCGATTGGGGTCGTTGTGGCAAATGAATACGAAATTGTAGATGAGTTTTACAGTTTAATTAATCCGCTCGTTGAATTCAGTTCATTTAACATTGCCGTTCATGGGATCACACCCGGAGATATTGCAGATGCACCAACATTTGCAGAAGTTTGGCCGACGTTACATAGATACCTTGCCAGTAATCTAGTTATTGCGCATAATGCCAGTTTTGATATGAGTGTAATTCGGAATACACTTGACTATTTTCAGATAGGTTATCCCGAAATGGACTATCTTTGTACAGCAACTATTTCCAGAAAAGTTTGGCCAGATTTAGTGAATCACAAACTAAACACAGTGGCTGCACATCACGGAATAGCATTTGAACACCATCATGCATTGGAAGATGCACGCGTCGCAGCTTATGTTTTTCAAAAAGCGATGAAACATTATAATGGCGGTGTTGATACGTTGCTTACAAATTGTCACATGAGAAAAGGCCGGATTTTTGATCATGGGTATACAACACCAAAAATGAAAAAGGCCACCCGAAAACAGCGAATTTACTTTTAATAACAAAAGTACTAGATGTGTGACTTGTATCACATCTAAATGAAGAAATTCCCTCTACACTTAAAATAGGAGGGGATTTTTTTATGCTATTCACGACAAAGTTAAAACCCAATGATCAGACAAGATCAGTCATTTGATTAACGATGTGAAAGAGATTACCAATATTGTAGAGTTGATTCAAAATATTGCAGATGAAACGAATTTGTTAGCACTTAACGCCTCGATTGAAGCGGCCCGTGCTGGTGATAGTGGACGTGGTTTTTCCGTTGTAGCCAATGAGGTCCGCGGATTAGCGGAACAAACGAAACAATCGGTTAACCAGATAAGTAAGACGATCCAGGGCATTCAATTTGATTCCGGTGATGTTGGCAATACTGTAGAAGAAATGTCTACTTCATTATACAAGCAGGTGGATCAAGCCAATAATGCGATTGCGATGATGGAAAAAAAGATGAAACAAATCGAGGAAGTAGGTGATTCAACGAGCAGTATTGCAGCAATTGCACAAGAACAATCAGCGGCAACACAGGATATTACCGATCTTATTTTTGCCATTCACGACCATACCGAAAAAATAAAAGACCAAACAAATACAACGGGAAATTCCATTTATCAAGTAAGTCGGGAAGTCGATGATCTTAGGAAAGAAGTTATCAGCGTCATTCCGGAATTAACCTCTGGCCAGCTTTTGCGTGTCGTCCAAACGGAACATCGTTTATGGAATTGGTGGATATACAACAGGTTGCTTGGATATCATACCGAGCAGCGTGAAAAGACAAATCTATCTGATTGTCGTTTAGGAAAATGGATGAAACAAATGAAACAAGAAAATCAGCCTATCGCAACATTGGCAGTGTTTAAGGCACTGGAAATATCTCATCATGATGTACATCGCAAAATGGAGGAAATTTACCGGTTAATAGAACATGGACAGATTGATGAAGCTGATCAGGAAATGGCCGAATTTCAATTATTGTCCAACCAGGTTATCGAAGCAGTAAAAGGATTACAGGCAGAAGTTAGTGTATAAAACAATAAGAACGGTCTAGTTATGATTGGGCCGTTCTTATTGTTTTCGTGTTCTTTTCCTGTGTTTCTTTGAATGTAATGTCCAGCTCAACCTTCAGATAATGAGCAGTTAAATAGCACATGTTCTATTTATAATGCATTTCCAAAGCCATATGAGCATTCTTTAGGTCATTTTTCAGTAGCTTTTCCAGATTATACGCTGGATAGAGTCCTTTATCATACATATAAGAAAAGATTTTTGCATGCGCTTGGATTGCCTTTTGCAAATGTTTGGTTAATGTTTCTCGTAACATCGGTGTAGCAGTCTCAGTTATTGCTGCTGCATACGTTTTTACGGATGTTTTAGACAAAATTAACAAATCCCCAGCGTAAAAGCCATTACCTAAATTTCGAGTATCTAATTCTTCATCATCATCCCGGGGTGCCAATGAATAAAATTGTAATAACTCCTTAATGTTATTTTCATAATCTTTAATGCATTGGACGTAGAGGTTATGAAGCATGTTATCCTTCACATCCCCTACTGACTTCTTTAATTTCATTAATCCAATTGATTGAAAAGCTACAAGTTCATGTATTTCCAATGTTTCATGCCAGGCAAGGTGTTTAGGATCGTTCTTACGTGATGATTCCATAATAAAAGTGTTCCTCCTTTTTACTAGTCAATTTCACTATATTCAAGGTACTGAAAATAGGAACTGGAAAAAATGTTTTTGGGCAAATGTCATATGTATGAACAAAAATTTTAGGAAGGAATACAAATGTATGGATCTAAACTATTGGGTGGGTATGGGGGGATCGTTATGCCATATGATTATGGGGTACCGGAAATTTACGAATTTGAAGCAAAAGGTAATCTGAATCATCTGTACCATGATATTCAGTCTGTTTTAAAAGTTCCCGTTGTTAATTTTATTTTTAGAACGTTGGCGCTTTATGAAACGTTTTTAACGATCGCTTGGGGTCAAGTACGTTCCAATATGCTGACAAACGAGATGGAAGCAGCAGCGAGACAGCTTAGGTACCCAAATTTATCCGTTGATGTGCCAAATACAAACTGGAGTAATGTATACGATTTACCAACCATTGAGCAAATAAAGCGCGTTATTTTCACTTTTAATTATGTCAATCCAAAATTGTTATTGATAGCTTGTTCCTGGGCGGAGAGTTTGAGCAATCGACCGATACGGGGGAGTCAGAATTATGGTGAATTTATAAGACCTGGAATAATAGATGGGTTGCCAAAAATTCATCTAGTGGAACTGAACGATACAGACTCCTATGTGCAACGTCTACTCGCGGATATTATGAAAACACATCATGCATATGATGCGGCAAGTGATTATCGTGCATTAGCAAATTACCCGAAATTTTTGTCGAAAAGCTGGAAAGGCCTGAAACCATATGTTGGGTCAAACGAATACAATTTGCAAAAAGCGAATCTAAAGACAAAAGCGATTGAACTTGTCCATGATCGGATGGCTTTTCCGGTTACAGTAAACCCAGATTTATTACATCAAATTTATAACCCTAGGGACATAACAGGGATTATGGCGATTGTTTCCATGTTTCAAAACCTCCTTCCTTCGTTAATTATTGAAGGGGAATATTTTAGGCGGATGATAGGCTAAGCATCGTCATTCATTAATTAAGGTAAATTTATGTTACGATAATAATAGGATTTTTGACTATTCGCATAAAATAAAGGGGATGTAACTTTTGAAATTATTGGAAGAACTGCAGCAATTATTAGCGTCTGACCGAGTATCGAACAATCAAACAATTTTAGAACAACATAGTAAGGATGAGTCCTATCATACACCACATTTACCGGAAATCGTTGTGTTTCCGGAAAGTGCAGATGAAGTAAGTCAAGTTGTCAAATTAGCAAATAAGTATAATACGGCTGTTGTACCGTTTGGGTTCGGTTCAAGTTTGGAGGGTAACGCCATTCCGTATAATGCGGGAATCGTACTAGACTTTTCATTAATGAATAAAGTGTTGGAGGTAAGAGAGGACGATTTCCTTGTTAAGGTACAGCCGGGCGTTACTCGTTCACAGCTGGACAAAGAGCTTAAAAAGTATGGTTTATTTTTCTCAGTTGACCCTGGAGCTGATGCTACACTTGGCGGGATGGCTGCAACGAATGCCAGTGGAACGACTGCGGTTAGATATGGTATCATGCGGGATCAGGTTCGTGATTTGGAAGTTGTTCTTGCCGATGGTTCCATTGTCCATACAGGTAATTTAGCTGCTAAATCATCCTCAGGTTATCATTTGAACGGCCTTTTCGTCGGTTCGGAAGGGACATTAGGCTGTTTTACTGAATTAACGTTAAAGGTTTATGGCATCCCTGAGCATGTGATGGCCGCGAGAGCTTCTTTTGCTAGTGTTGACGATGCAGTCGAAGCGGTAATTGCTATTTTACAAGCTGGTATTCCTGTAGCAAGAGTCGAACTTGTCGATGAGCAATCAATCAAGCAAATGAATCTTTTTAGTGACACGAATTATAAAGAAGTACCAACTTTATTCTTAGAGTTTCATGGGAATGAAGCAGGACTCAACCAAGATGTGGAATTCACGAAAGAGATTGTTTATGATCGAAGCTGTCAGGATATAGAATTTGAAACCGATACTGCGGGCAGAAATCGTCTTTGGGAAGCTCGCCATAATGTTGCATATGCTTATATTCACGGTCACCCAGGAAAGAAACAGATGGTAACAGATGTCTGTCTACCAATTTCTGAACTTGCAGGTGCGATAAAAGATGCTAGAACTGTCGTTGAACAATCAGGGCTTGAAGGGGGAATTGTCGGTCATGTTGGTGACGGCAATTATCATATTCTCCTGATGGTCGATGTAAATGATCCGCAAGATATTGAAAAAGCAACTGCTGTAAATGAGCACATCGTTGATTACGCCCTTGCTAGAGGTGGCACATGTACCGGTGAACATGGAGTCGGGGTCGGTAAGCAAAAATATCAGCAAAAAGAACATGGGCAATCACTCGATGTCATGCGGAAAATCAAGCAGGCGTTAGATCCAGCAGGTGTGTTAAATCCGAATAAAGTTATTGGGACTCGTCCCCCTGTCCGCTAATTGTGGGTTTGAAATAAAATTGTACCGTTTATAAAAAAGATGTATCGTTTTGCCCCTTTGGATATGTTTTGTCCAAAGGGGCTTTCGTGGTAAAAATAAATGAGGTATTATTCCTTTAATACGAAGGGCCATTTTGTTGAAGAGAATAATTTTAGTTGTGGCAAGGGAATTTTATAGATGAGTTTGATTAGGGACAATGATTTTCGTGGATGATAGTTGGTTGGTACTATATGATAAATTTTATACTTTTGTAATCATCATCCCTATGGAATAAACTAAAGCCACCTAAATCGATATTATTATATCCAATCGCCACTTGACAGAGAGTAGCATTACGCATTAGCCTTACGATCACTAAACAGATTTACACTATCGATACTAGGAAGTTTACGTAAAACGGAACTACTTAACCAATAAATGCTGAAGATAATCATCGAAATACTACAGATCACAACAGATATTTCTGGTGTAAATGCTTCACCTAAAACACCACCAATTAAAGAACCTAAAGGCATTCCTAGAGATGCTGCACTAGTTAACAAGGTAATTACTCTACCTATATACGCTGTCTCTACCTGTTTTTGTATGGATGAAAATACAAGGAGGTTTAGTATCCCTAAAGAAATTGCACCTGTACAGAATAAAATCATAGATGCTACTAATGGTAAAGTTGCGGTACCCATCCACATGATACCTGTGCCAATAAATGTTATGATGATTAATTTTCCAAAATTGATATGTTTTAGCTTTGGAGAAATAATAGTACCAATCATTATTCCAAGCGACATAGAAGCTAAATAAAAGCCATACGCAGCTTCTATACCATTACCTTTTATAAGGGAAAATGCAGGTAAATTTGTTGTCATGATAATCATTGCAATGTTAACAAAGACTATAGAGAAAATCATTTTAGGAACTAATGAATTTCTAATATAGTTAAAACCCGCCTTGAGATCTATTATATAAACATTAGCCGCAGATCCAATAGATTGAGATTTTTCTCTAGAAATATCTGGTTGTTGGAAATTGAAAAATGCATACAAGATGGTTAGTAATACTAGACATATAGTAGTAATTGAAATAGCTGGAATAGTACCAATGAATGATATGATAATACCTGCTCCTGCAATAAAAGCAATATCCATCGCTTCACGAATCGTTTGTAAATAGGAATTCGCTTCAACCACATTATCTTTCCCTACAATTATTGGTAATATGGTTGATTCGATTGGATACGTATATTGTGTAAATAAAGCGACGATAAATAACAAAATAATGACATACCAAACATTTAATCCAATCGTGTAGTGTAATAACGGTATAGTAAATAAAATGATCGCTTTTATAAGGTTACTATATACCAAACCATTTTTATATTTAGCGTAGTTAGCTAATGGTGCAATTAAGAACGACAGTGCCCCCGCTGAAGATATCGCAAAAGCTGCAAATCCAGAATAGAGAACACTTCCACTCAAATTTAATACAAGCAACATTCCTGCAACTAAGTAAATACCGCTTCCTATTCCATTAACAATAACACCTGTCATTAAAAGTAAAAAGTTTTTTTCCAACATAAATGGCTTTATTTTTTTCATAATTAATTCTCCTCCTCATTAGATTCTTTAATAAGAAATTCTATTGAATAAGGTGATTGTTCCTCACTATCTTTTTCTTTATGAGATAAGTGGCCATATTTAAAGAAAAGTTCCTCTAATTCTTCACTTAACTGAGCCACAAGTTTTTTAGATAAATACACAATTGCGGTGTTACTATCAACATGTCCCGGTGGAGATACTTTCTCCGGATTCTTAAATGATCTAGCTTTGGCCCTGTAATACTTTTCTACAATCCCTTTTTCTGTGCTAATGCTTTCAACTTCTAAAATATCGTGTTTAACAAGCTGTTGAATATGATAATAAACAGTTCCAGGATTTTTCCCTAACAAATCAGCTGTTTGTTTAGGAGTCATGGGTTGTTCGTAAAGATAGGCTACCAATCTTGCTCGTAAAGGGTTGGATAACACTTTTTGTTGCTCCCAATTAATATCCATAATTTCGCCTTTATCCATCTTTTTTCTGTCCATTATTATCACCTTTCCTTAGATAATTTGGATTTACAAATTGAATTATATTTATAATACAATTTGTAAATCCAAATGTCAATGATATTTATCTGATTTTTTAAATTAGATAGAAAATGTAAGGAAAGGGTTAAATTATTGCATTCCGATCTGTCTGATAAATTCCTAAATGAGCATTCCATTAAGGGTCGCTTTTCTGTAATAAAGATCAGCGCTCATTCTTCGTATAAGGGCCATTTTGTTGAATATTCTTTTCAAAGATAGTTGGATATTTATGTTAAAATAAATGCAGATTGTGAAGGAATATACTTAAACTAAACGGGCAGGTTTGTTGAAGAAACTATAATAAAAGTAACATTTTACCTTAGTTAAAAAAGGGCGATCAAATATGATAAAGAGAGGAAGGTATACGATGATAAGAAGTAAAGTGGCACTCATTAGTTCAGTTATTATTTTAGGTGTATGTATGTATTTATATTTCCCGTTTCCTAATAATGTAATGTTAGAAGCACGTTCTGTATTCATGTCGTTTCCAATCTCCAATCAAGATGGATATATTTTGCTTGGTATAATTGGGTCCGTTTTGTTTATAATCGCTATGATTTTACTGGTCATTGGCATGAAGAAATATCACTTTCGAACAATAGTAATAGTTGTAATAGTATATACAATTTCACCAAATCTTCTAATTACGATGTACCAAGAAACGTTAGCAAGTGGCATTACAGCAATTTCATACGATGGTAATGGCAAGTGCAATTTTGAGTCTGTGAGTACAGACTTATTAAACGGGGAATGCAATCTTGTATTACATAATCGAAGTAATGAAGCTGTGTCATTTGAATTAGAATTTATAGATTTATTTTCTATGGAAGACGAAGTACGAATGGAGTCACTTATGAATTTAGCTGGTCCGTATAGTATTACGATAGAAGCTAATCGTGAAAAATCTATTCATTTGAAGGAATTACTCGAATTATCAGATGTCCCAAACCATATTGAAGGAGGAAATTCGTCTGATATTCATTTTAAGCTAATTGACGAGGATAATACACGCACTTTATAGTAGATGTTTCATTTTATTTAAATAGAGAAGTTGTACGCCTATTGAAAATTTAAGATAAAGTGAATGAGGGTTAAAGCTTTATAGAACTAACGAAGTATTTTGTGAGACCTTGCACTTAAACTATCTGGTACGTTTCTTTAATAAGGAGTTTGCACCTTATTTCACTATTGGGCAGTTTAGTGGAATAAAAAATTGACAATTATTCCAAATGAAAAGGAGTTTTATGAGGACAAAGAGAATATAACTTTAATAACAAATATTTGGAGGGATGAGGGTGAATTTTATTGGATTTAACAAGGAAATGAAGGGTATATTTTATGTGTTCCTTTTGTTTTTAGTTTTTGGATTAATAAGTTTATATATTGCTGATTCTATAAAATTAAAGTACAGTTTGGTTCGTGATAACTTTGTTAATCAATTGAGTGTTAAAGACTCTTCCAATGTTGATGTTAATAAAATCGAAAAGACTCTTCAAACTATTAATGAAAAATTCCATACATCTGAAAGTATTGCTATTTATGTTAAAAGGGACGGAATCAATGACGTGCAATATTTCGACTTGGACTTAAAAGAGGCTGAATATTTGTTTCCAGTAAATACAGTAAAGGAAGATAACTTAATAACTGAGGGATTTCGTGTAACTGAAGGATTCAAAGCTGGGAATTATTACATTGTTCACCACTTTTTCCCCAATTGGTTTTATTTATTCCCTATTGCATTGTTTACTGTAAGCGGGGTTTTATTTATACTTTGGATTTTACTTCAAATTAAGTATACTTACACCAGTAGAAATTTGAAACAAAAACCTTTAATTAATTAAGTAAGTGAGTTATCTTTTTTTCCAAATGTGTTGGGGTGCTTTTCTTCAAAAGATTGGATTAATGATCTTCCATAAAAGGGCGCTATTCCGC
>NZ_JBSVKG010000041.1:0-14518 GCF_054048505.1 Virgibacillus sp. FSP13
ATACGTATAAACGGGAGCCAAGGTGACGCGGAGGTATACTAAAAAATTAAGGGAGATACGAACGTTGCTTAGTCCGTTCGTATCTTCCTTAAATTATCTTTCACTTTTCAACTGAGTAGTAACTCGTACCTTCTAATACGGTGTTTTCCTTTTTTGCTAAACAAGACGGAAGCAACGGATATTTTACTAAAATGTTACCTTTTTGTTAAATATTAAAAATATTATAGACATGTCTCATTAAAATGGTAAAATATAAGAAAGTACATATACGGGGAGATTTTTACATGAAACGTTGGATGAGAAAAGTATCCGTTGTTCTTATCGCCATTATGACTTTGGGATTATATGTCCCGCCAACCTATCTAAATACCAATGCTGAGGAAAATAATGAAGCTGTTTCGCCTGATGCGGATGTTAATCAGGACGTGCTTACATCTGTTTCAGACGAGGACGAAATAGATCTCTCGCCAACCAATAATGATGACAATTTTGAACGTGATTATGTTGATATCATAACGGAAAAGGCTAAAGAGCAAACAATTACAAAGTTAGGTCCTAGAATTGTCGGACAAGTAGAGGATGACTTTGAAGCGGAAATTTTACCACATATGGAGTCTGTTTTGGAAATAATAATGGATAAAGCTGGCGTGGACAATGCCCCATACTTGGCAATCACGGAACATCCATCACAGGGATCTGGGGAAAAAATTTTCAATATCTATGATGAACGGACCAAAAAGGATGTAGCCAAATTCCACGTTAGACGTGATAATCGACCATTAGAAGGGTACTGGTTTAATTTTCATTACCATTTAAGCAATGATAATTTTGAAATGCACCATGAAATTGGGGAAATTTACTGGGATAAAAATACGCCTCCAAAATGGATGGCTTAGAGAAATTTTAAAGTGCCATGTAAGTGTATAGACAAATGTTTGCGACTAACATTAAATAATTCACTTACCGTGAAGAAAAAAATAAGAACACAATACATTTAGCGTACTAACGCTATTCTAGAGTAATCAAACAAATGAAACAGTTCAGTTCATATTAACTGAGCTGTTTTATTTTTATGCCAAGACCATTAGGCAACCACCCAATTCCAGTTCCTTTCCCCAGTCATATGTCCCAAGTAAATGTTATACGCATAGGATATATTTATAAACACACGAACGGGAAGTGACTAACATGGGACTATTCATGAACAAAGGGGAGCACCCGGATGTTTTTATGAATCAGAGTAGCATCGAAGAACCGAACCAAAGTTTTTTTAAAATCGATTACTTTAAGGAATTGGTAAAATCCCAAAAGAAAATGAACGATTCGCTATTCCGATCCTTCCATGAACTTGAATTTCTATACCAGCAACAACAGCATACGCAAGCAAGAGAGTGGAAAGAGATAGGCGATCAGTTACATGCATTAAAGGAATGTAATCTGCAGCATGAAAAGTTTAAAAGGGATGCGATGGAGTGGTTAACAATGTTGGATGAAAATAATAAAGATATGCACCGTCTGTTGGAAGAAGAGGGCTTGTTAAAACAAGGTGTCCTTGAGGAAATAAACAGTGTCAATCAATCAAACCAGGAGATTGTAAACCAATTAGGGAAATACGAATTTTTTCATGAGCAGCTTACGAACCAGATGAATGAGCTGTTTGACCTGCACAAGGAAATGTCTAGTAAAATCGCGAATCAAGATGAAAATCAAAATAAGACATTGAATCATTTGGAAAAACAGGAAGCACTAATGGAGAAAGCGGTAAGACAAATTACACATCTTCGCTCCATTCTTTTTGAAAGAACTAACTTCTTAGCGGAAAAAATAGAGAACAGCTATAAACTTACATCATCATTTGTTTACAATTTAGTTACCGGTTCTGATCAGCCATTAACTTTTAGAATGAGTCAGAAAAAAGAAGAGGCTAAAAAATCCGATTAAATACCGAACAGTGTCTTGCACTGTTCGGTTAAATTGCTAATGTGCAGGTCGAGCCACGTCAAGCTCCCTTGCGCTTTTGTTATTATTCAAATAAACCAGCTAAATCCACCTGCTGGTCATGGTGCATCTCGTCAAGGGGAAAAATCGTTGCCATTTCTTGATCAGGGTGCACCTGTTTGATATAGACAGGTATACCATGGTAATTTACATTCATCATGACGATCGAATCGATTATTTCCTGCGCACGTTGACTTTCCACTAGCTTCCTCCTCAATGGTTGGCTTAAACTTTGAGTAAAAACATTCAACAAGGAACTAACTAGGTTTTTAAATCCCTGGTTTTATGTCACTTGTTGTTTCTAGTTTAAGTTGAATGAACTAAATTATAGGTGGAAATTAAACACATGGAAAAGTGCGGATTTATTTATCATGAAGCACTATTTTCCCGTGCTTCAGTTTTATCAATAATCGATGTTCCTACAAGATCACCAGTCACATTTAAGGCAGTACAACCCATTCCTACAAGTGCATCAATTGCAGTCAACAGTCCGACAGCTTCCATTGGTAGACCTAATTGTGCAAAGACGGTTGCAATCATAATAATTCCTGCACCTGGGACACCAGCTGTGCCAACAGATGCCAGCGTTCCAACCAACACAACCTGCAGCATATCGGTAAAACTTAACGGGTCGCCAACGATATTCGCAGCAAAAACTGCCGATATAGCGATCCGAATTGCTGCACCATCCATATTGATCGTGGCTCCTAATGGTAAACTAAATCCATACAAGCTTTTTGATAATCCTAGATCTCTGGCCGCATTCAACGTTAGTGGCAGTGTGCCTGAACTACTTTGTGTGACAAAAGCGGTTATCATTGGTGTACGCGCATGGGTAAAAAATCTTTTAGGTGAAATTTTAGCAAATAACATAAAAGTGATGTAAACACCAACTTGCACGATTAAAGCAATATAGAGAACCATCACCATGTCACCCAATGACAATAATGTATCTGCACCTTGATTGCCAACCGTTTTTGCAATGATAGCAAAAATCCCAATAGGTACGTATTGCAGGACGACTTTCATAATGCTTAAGGTTGCTTCATTCAATCCGTCAACTACTTTGTATACATGTTCACCTAGCTCACCATAAGCGTTTGATGATCTTAATGAGGAAATAGCGATCCCAAAAGCAAGTGCAGTGAAAATGATCCCCAATAAGTTTAGCTCACTAAATGCAGTCACAATGTTTTCTGGTACAATATTTAGCAGGACACTGATGACGCCGGGATTATCCGGGACTTCAAATTTCTCATTTGTATCAAGGGTCATTCCGCTCCCAGGTTGAAAAATACTGGCCACAGCAATGCCAACGATAATGGCTAAAGCGGATGTCAGTAAATAATAGACGAATACTTTTCCTCCCATTCGTCCCAAATCACCAATTTTGGTTTGATTTACCCCAACGATTAAAGTGAATAAAATAAGCGGGATGATAAGGAATTTAAGCAAATGAAGCAAAAGGTCTCCAAATGGTGCCAAAACAGCTGCATCCTTACCAAAAACTAAACCGACAATAATGCCAACAATAAGTGCGATTGTGATTTTTAGAATAAGTGAGGCGTTAAGATAGCCCCTCCAGATTTTTTTCATACCATGACCACCTTAGCAGTAGGTTTCCCAAAAATATTAATCCTATAGTAAGCTATTTTATGAACTTAATATATATGTATTCCTACTTATTTAATAGGAATTATAGTTAAAGGGTATAGAACTTAATAATATCTGTCAAAATCAATGCTTGTTATGCATGTGCGCTGTGGGGTTAAGGAATTAATGGCCATGACTGTAAATAATACTTAAGGGAGCAGTCTCGATCGATATGGACAGTCGACCGAAAACTGCCGAGGAACATCACATCGCATGCTTAATACCTTTTTTCACCAATATCCAATTTGCTGGGTAGCTTGTTAGAAATCCAAGCATCATGGCAATTTGCATCATGAACCAAAAGATAGCGGTATCTGGTTTTGGCATTTCGATAAAAAATACATAATGTGTCAGCGCCATCCAACCAAACATTCCTATTTCAAAGGCAATTAATGACCAGGTATCTGCCTTAATTGCATTGGCAATGGCTTTTCCGGGGTTATCATGTTTTTTAAACCCCATCCCATAATATTGAAAGGCAATACCAAAAATATAAGCTAGAGTAAATTCAACCGCATAATCCGCAAATAACGTACTGCCTGCAATGGTAAAACCTGTGAAAAAAACAATGGGAACACCAATCATATCACCAAGGGAGCAACCACTACTGCAATGAGTAGTAGATACGAAAACACTTTGCCAGAAAGGTTTATTCCCATGGTTATGGTGATCCATATGATTGTGATGGCTCATCTGTCCGGCATGATTGTTTTCATGATCCATGCCCATATCATTACTTCGCCCAAGCTGGTGATAAGCCCATATTCCTGCAATAGGAAAATATAGCCCAGTTAGCGGCCAGACGATATTCATAATGGGCATCATTTTTTGTGGATGCCGGAACACGTCAATAGTGATGATGATTGCCTGCAATATACCAATAAGGATGGCAATCCAGGAGATTATAGTAAGTAAGTTCATCATTTCACCCTTTCATGTTTCTATCCCATATGTAGGTATAATTCCCATGATGACTAGTTTAAAACATAACAAAAGCGCAAGCGAACCGATGTTGACTTATCGCACGAAGGTGAGTGAAGTCGCGCTAGTCGCTAGAGCTCGACGTGGCTCGTCACGCCAGAGAACAAATTGGATCCCAAATTTTATACCTACCTAAAACATGAAAAAACCTGCCTTTCTTAATAGGAAAGGCAGGTCAGAAAATATTATTTAAAAATTAACACGTCACCGACTGAACCATCTTTACTCTCACCGATAACACGGAATTTCAATCCATATTCCGGAACATTACGGCCGGCGTCAATTAATCCTTGGTTACTCCAATCCGCACTGTCATCAAATAATGGTGTGCGTTTTGTGTGATTATCTTTTAATGTTGAACCACCGAGTAAACCAGAGTAATCAATGAACATTTTGTTAGACTTATTAAATGTAAATGCAGCATCATGTAATTGATAACGAGTTGAGCCAATCGTTTTATCTTTCCAGCTTACGGCACGTTGATCAGCGTCAACTACTCCTAGGAAACCATCTCCAGGGTGCTGACCAGTCCAGTTGTTATCAAAAGACTTATCAACATACCAGACAACTAAACCTGGGTCATATGACATTAAGCTTGCACCGCGACGAATATGTGCAAGACCTTCATCGACACCATTGTGTGATCTCCATTCTAATAGGTAGTAGTGCTCTGTTGTATATGTTCCATCATGCTTTTCAAAGCCATCCAACGTAAATTTCGGATCAGCTTCAGCGCCATCAGAGAACACTTCATTGCCATCAGCCGTTACGGTAACATTATCAGCGAAAAACCCATCCAAATTTGTTGCCCAGTCTGTCATAGAGCGGAATTGCAGTTGGATTTCCTGGCCTGCATATGCACTCAAATCAATTGTTTCATGAATCCAGCCATCACTTGAACCAGTGTAACCTGGCAGATTTTCTTGGATTGCTGGGTAACCGTTTGGATCAAGCTTATCGCTCGTATTTGGTGTTGCTAGCGACTGCCACGTTTCTCCATCATCAGTTGATACTTGTACCATGGCATAATCCCAATATTGTTCGGTGTTATACCAAGCATCGAAATCAAGTGTTGCATTAGATACCCCTGTTAAATCAATTGTTGTCGCCATTTTATGGTCGGCCTCATCACCTTTACCGCCATAGTATTCAAAATCTCCATCTTTTGGTGTGTTCAATACATTTATTTTGCCTGGTAAATCAATGCGAACGGCATCATTGTTCGTACCTTTTGTTACCCCTTCATCAAGCAGCACAGAAGTACCGTCACTTGTAATTTCATCCGCATGTAATGTTGTTCCGCTTAACCAATTGCCAGCATGTAATGTTTGCAGCATTTCTCTAGCATACGGGCTCATTCCAGGGGGCTCTGTTCCTGGGACATCACCAGCCCAGCTGCCACTAGCCATCAATGACCAATATGCTACCGCTTCACCTTCACCGGTATATTGTGTGTCATATTCATCTGGAAGTCCTAAATCATGACCGTATTCATGGGCGAAAACCCCTGCAGCGCCATCTTCCGGTTCAATCGTGTAGTCGTATGCAGCCAGTTGCCCGTCAAAACGATCACTGTCAGATGACCCACCAGGTACTGCAACTAGACCGCCAAGATTCCAACGGTGTGACCAAATTGCATCGCCGCCAAGTGAACCGCCACCAGCTTCTTCACCAACACCAGCATGAATAACCATTAGGTGGTCAATAATGCCATCCGGTTCATCATAAACGCCGTCACCATCATAATCGTCACGATCCCAAACATCATACTCACTCAAATCGACATTTGGATCTTCTCCTGCCTTTTCAAGTGCTTCAAATACTAATTCGCGAGCGCGTGCATCACTGCCATCAGGTGCTGGATCATTTCCACCATAATATGCAGCTGGGTGATCTGCTGTATACCAGCCGGCAACAGTTCCATCTACTGTATAACTACCACCTGATTGTTGTTCATAGTATTGCTTCATTGAAATGAGATTCTCACCGTTTGGCCCTGCATAACCATTTTCACCAAAGATCATATCTTGAAAATGATCGTGGGTGTAATCTTCATACCACATGTCTGTTTCATCTTTCGTAATCGAGCTTTTTTCATAGTCAGGGAAATCAATGGCAAGAACGAGAACATTGTCATGACGTACTTCGCCGTTATAGTTTTCTTCTTGAACAGGGTCAACTTTATTTTTCTTGGCATGTCCAAGTTTATTCCCTTTACCATTTGTGAGAGCATTATTATGTTTTTTATTAGATGATTTCATGTTTGCGTCTAAACTTTTTGGTAAGCTATCTTTTGTTGCTTTGGCATTTTTGGTTTTGGCCTGTAAATATTTGCTTAATGCCGCCTCAGCTTCAGCAGGTGAGGCATCTCTAGCAATTTTCCCCTTTTCTTTTAGCATTTCTATTAACTTTTCGTCATTTGCAATACCTAAATCAACTGGTGATCCATGTGATGAGGTTGAAATTTTAGATGATAAATCTGGTGTTTCAACTATTGGTGATGCCGATACGTTTATCGCTCCAAATCCTAATGAAAGTGCTAAAGTTGTGGAAAGAATAATTCCCTTTTTCTTTTTCATATAATTCCTCCTGTTATTTCGATTTTTACCGAAACTAGTCCTGTTCCCCCTTTTGGCGTTTGAATAAATCTAATAGTCAAAATATAATGTCCAGTATTTATAATATAACCGCGATAGAATATTGTAAATATTTAAAATAAAAATGGTACAATTGGCCCTTGTGCCACTACGTTATTAGACTTACCATTTTACAAAATTTGGAATTATAAAAGGGCAAATTACCTTAGTTGACACAGCGAACAATCAAAATAATGAGGTAGGATAGATTTTTGCTGGTAAACCATTCAGTTGATTAGCTTTGGGCAATCTGAAATAATAGAAGGAATTAACTAACTACTTATTCGGAAAGGAGAAGTAGAAATGAATGTAATGTTAATAGGTGCAAATGGGCAGATAGGTCACTATTTAGTAGATCTTTTACATGATAGTAATGAGCATACGGTAAAAGCGATGGTACGGAAGGAAGAACAGGCAAGAGCTTTAAAAGAAAAAGGTGTAGAGTCGGTTGTAGCGGACCTGGAAGGTAGTGTTGACGAGATTGCAGGTGCTATAAAAGGGTGCGATGCTGTAATCTTTGCTGCAGGATCTGGTGGTAGCACTGGTTCAGATAAAACATTATTAGTTGACCTTGATGGGGCAGCAAAAGTGGTTGAGGCTGCCGAAGAACAAGGGGTAAAACGATTTGTGATGGTGAGTGCACTCCAAGCTCATAATCGCGAAAATTGGAATGATAAACTAAGACCTTATTATGTCGCGAAACACTATGCAGATAAAGTGATTGAAGCAAGCAGTTTAACCTATACCATTGTTCGGCCAGGTGGTCTATTAAATGAGCAAGGTACAGGAAAGGTTTCTATCGCTGAAAACGTAACGAGAGGGTCGATTCCGCGGGAGGACGTTGCCCGAACGGTTGTAGCAGCGCTGAATGAGGAAAATACGTTTAAGCGTGCATTTGATCTAACGTCTGGGGATAGTGAAATCGATAAAGCGTTAAAAGAACTATAAGAGGTTGTTCAAAAAGTCCGGTAAAAATGACACATCATCCTCCTTTTTGAACACGCACTATAAAAGTAAAAAGGTTATCTCAAAGGTAGGCATAACCAATGCTTACTCTTTGAGATAACCTTTGTATTAAATGGTCTATTCATGATAGTTTTTTTAGATTATTTTGACCAAAGTCTTTGTCTGCGTTTTTTCTTTTCCTTTTTCTGTTTCTTTCCTAACAAAGCTGCCTTCGCTTTTTCTCTGATTTTCTTATTGATCAAGACGTAAAGCGTGTCACCGGTTTCGATCACAGAATTGCCGGTTGGTGTGATCAGGTTATTATCACGGACAATACCAATGATTAATGTATCTTTAGGCAACTCAAGGTCGATCAATGACGTATTAACGGATGGAGCTTGTTCGGTGATTGCCACTTCCATAATTTCCGAATCTGTATTACCAAGGTTGATTAATTCCATGCTCGGGGACTCTTGATTGTTTCCTTCACCAGTTAGTCCTAGTTTGGATGCAAGCCAGGATAATGTACTTCCCTGGACCAATGCCGAAATTAAGACAACGAAGAAGACGGTATTGAAGATTAATTGACTGTTCTCAACACCTGCAACGATCGGATAAGTAGCCAAGACGATTGGAACGGCACCTTTTAGCCCTGACCATGAGATAAACAGTTGTTCTTTTACATTGTATTTCATGAATATCATACAAAGAAAGACAGCGATTGGGCGAGCTATAAACATTAAGATGATGGATAATAAGATACCTTGCCAGGTTACGTCTAGTAATTGGCTTGGAAATACCAATAACCCCAATAGGATAAACATGATAATTTGCATCATCCATGAGAAGCCTTCGTTGAATCGTGAAATGGTGAACCGGTACATTAAATCATTGTTACCAACAAATACAGCCATCACATATACTGCCAAAAGCCCGCTTCCACCCAAGAGGTCTGTAAAAACATATGTAAAAATAGCCATCCCCATTGCAAGAACTGGATATAGTCCTGCTGCTTCTAATTTAATATGGTTAATGATTAGCACAATGATTTTTCCAAGAATGAGTCCAAAGATCAATCCGAGTGCCATTTGCACAAAGAAACTACCAATAGCGGACCAGATCGAACTATCCGGTATTTGAATCATTTCAATGAAAGCAATTGTGAGGAAGACAGCCATTGGGTCATTCGAGCCCGATTCAGCTTCCAATGTGGAGGTTAGATTCTTTTTAATATTTTTATTACCTAACACCGAAAAGACAGCAGCAGCATCAGTTGATCCAACAATTGCACCAAATAGCATTCCTTCCAATAGGGTTAAATGGAGGATATACATAGCAGCCAGTCCGGTAACCAAGGTGGTAATTAGTACACCTAGTGTTGCTAACGTACCAGCAGCACCAATAACCGGTCGGATGTGGTCCCATTTTGTATGTGCGCCACCGTCAAACAAAATAATAATTAAAGCGAGTATCCCAATCAATTGGGCGAATTCCGCATTTTCAAAGAAGATAAATTGATTGAGAGCCATTCCAAATAGTAAGAATAAAACAAGTGAAGGTAATCCTAAACGTGAAGAGAATTTTGTAGCTAATACACCGATAATTAGCATAGCAGAAAATAAAAAAATCAATGTTTCAACGCTTAAATCCAAGTTATCCAATCCCTCCGATGTCCAATCTTATATAAAATAATCTATGTAATAATAATAACTAGAATTTTAGAGAAAGACAAAGCATCTGTATGTTTAAATGAAATATTATCGAGTTATAGTATTTTGAACGTGGCTGTTTTCTTTTTAAAATTGGACAGTATCATCTCGTTTTATTGATAAGTCTAAAGGTGGCTCTCTATCATTACTTCATAAGAAATTTATGTTAATCGAGATATTGTAGACAACATCGATAGAATCATAAAAAATAGTGGGATACTAAATAAAAAAGGTCTCTCTTTTCTTAATATAAAACACAAAAAAACTATAATAAGGGAGGACTTATAGATCAGTTCTAAAAATAAATTACCAAAAAGGAAACTGATTATCATGACTAGTAAGGCGGGAAAAAGTAGCCTCTTTTTAATCGACGCTAAGATACCATTTATTCCGTTTTCTTTTGTTTTCCAAGTGCCAAGTAGATCAGATGCTTTAACTTCGGTACTGTGGGAGTCAAAAAATTCGTCAAATTTTACGTACGCTGGTTGCAAATAGGGGGCGCTACCGTTCAATGATTCCTGTCCCCAGTAAAATGGTTCATTATTAATATAAATAGGTTCGATCAGCATTGTCTTGTCCTCACTATCAGGATAAGGTGGTAAAATTTTCGTTTCCGCATCCTTGGAGAATACAACTCTCTGACCTTCCGTTTTGCCAAAATACTTTTTCCAAGATAGGGTTCTTATGCTACTATCCAAAAACCTAAAGTAATTTTTGCTTTGTATACTGGCCATACTTGTATCTACTGGAAACCAGCCATCACCGAATAAGAATATCTCATTCCATGCATGACCATTCATTTTTCCATCTGACCAACTCCCAAAAACAGTTCTTGTCGGAATTCCTATGGATCTACATAATGAACAGAATAAAAATGAGAACTCTCCACAATCTCCTTTTTTGGCTTTTAAAAAAGAAATTACTCCTCTACTACTGGGAGGATATTTATATTTATAGTTGCTTACAATATAATAAAAAATTTCATATGCTTTTTCCTTATCACTATTTTTCCCCTTAGTAATTTTCTTTGCAAGGTTCGTTATTTCCTCATTAATAGGCGAAAAAGTGGTGTTTCTCAGGTAATATGCTATTTCTTCATTGTTTAAAGTTGTTGTTTCGTTTTTGGGGTTATACCAGTCCACATCAAAATTTAGATGCAGTTTATCATTTTTATGGAGAATGAAATAACCCAAATTTTCACCAGTTGGCACCCTATGGATTTGATTAGGTTTTATTGATTTGTTTATCCCTTTTTCAGGAAGTACCATCCATAATTCCACTTTTTGATTTAAAGTATTCTCATAAAAATAATCAACGTTTATAGGACTTCTCAATAATACTCACCCTTCCATTTTACACTAACCTAGCGTAGATTTTAAACTGATTTTACTGAAATCCTTTGACTTTTATTCATTTCTAGCTGCCGGTACAAATGCAATCATTTCTCCATTAGGGTATGTACCCTTCCATCCACAGGGCCATCCACCTTCTTTATAGACTTTAAAAACTCTTTCATAAAAGTTATCTGTTTTTCCATTAACTAACCTATTTAAAGCACACATTGTAAGATCCCCCTCTACCGTAAAAAGGGGATGATAAGTTTGGATAGCAAATACAAGTTTTTAGATTGATAATACCTCTTCCAGCAGCTTTTTGTCATTCTCTCCTAATCCATTTATTAAAATACCGCAAAACTTATTGTTGCTGTCTACACTAAACCCAATTGTATCATTTTTAATAAGTGATACAATTTCACTTTCTGAAAATGATATATATATATTATCATTTCCTATATAAACATTTAGTTCACCTTTTTCATCTATATAAGTTTCATTTATATATTCACCTATTTGAAAAATAGGAAGTCCCTCAACTATTTCAATATCATTCGCAACTAATTGTTCATTTACACTAGTTTTATACACGTTCTCACTCAAGGTTAATGTTATGGAACGCATCAATCCTGTACCACTACCCATACCGACTTCTATTAAAGACTTTTTGAAATCTCCAGTTCTCCAATATAACGTTGGTTCCTTTGATATATTCCATGTGCCAAATTCGATATTAATAGGTGTATATTCATCAAATTCAATACTCGCAAGCTTTTTTTCTTTATATTCTAGCATTGTTAACATTAAAAGGTATTCCTCCTTTAATTATTAGGTCTATATACTGCATGCTTTATAACTGGCTGCAATCTGTCTCCACGTGGCTTACTAAACACTAATTCCCAATCACCGACATTTATAATTTCGAACATGTTTGGTTTCCTTTAGTGTTGCATCGATTCCTTTATGTAAGTTTACGGAATCTAAGGTCTTCATTCCATCCCTCCTTATTTGGGTTATTTAAACGTCATGTAGTTGGCCAGCAACAAATCCGTTTCGATTAAGGACTCAACAGAACTTTCCGTTGTTCTTAAATGTTGGAGGATTAGCAACCGATAGGACTTGATCAGAGATGCATAACCGCTATTTAATTGATTTAGCTGGTCCAAAAGATTGAGTTGATTTTCTCCTTCTATCTCATTCGGAAAGGAAGATTCAAAGTTTAGTGCAGACCCTTCCAGTGTTGAAATAGCTTGTTTGATGGGATTTTGTTCAATTTTAATTTCTGTTTCCATTTACCTAACCCCTCCTTTACTTCACACGAAGACTATTGCCATTACATAAATGATAATTCTAAATTCAGATAATAACAATGAATCTATTGGCTTGGTACGAAAGTTGTGTTTATGATTACAAACTTCACTTAATCATAAGTTACCCAAGGACTTTCAAGATCAAAATAATATTCTTGCAAAAACAAAAGCAGATTGATATGTTAATAGAAAATTCCCATATTGGAAAGGGTGATTACGATCGGTGTTAACGGAGGAAAAGTATTATCATTAAAAAATTTAACGATGGATTACACTGGAAAACAAGTGTTAGATGGAATTGACCTTGACGTGTTCCAGGGACAAATTATTGGCTATATTGGCCCGAATGGTGCGGGAAAAAGTACGACATTAAAAATCATGCTTGGTTTAGTTGATGGGTATGATGGGGAAGTTGAGATTTTCGGCCAGGATATTGCAAGGAGTGATCATACATATAAACGAAAAATTGGCTATGTGGCTGAGAATGCGGAGATTTATGATAATCTTACGGCAAGTGAATATTTGACTTTTATCGGTGAATTATACGGAATGGACCGCAATCTTGCTGAAGAAAAGGCAAAAAAGTTAATGCAAGAATTCGAAATGGAAGATGTCTTTCACTCACGTATTTCTTCTTTTTCTAAAGGAATGAGACAAAAGGTACTGATCATTTCAAGCTTATTGCACGATCCTGATTTGATTTTTCTTGATGAACCTTTAAGCGGACTCGATGCGAATAGTGTCATGATTATTAAGGATATTCTCGAACAGCTTGCAGCAAAAGGCAAAACGATTTTTTACTCTTCTCATATTATGGATGTTGTGGAGAAGATCAGTAATCGGATTGTCTTGCTGATCGATGGAAAAATAGCTGCTGACGGTACATTTGATGAGCTACGTGAGCAAAGCAAGGCGGGATCATTGGAAGGAATCTTTAACCAACTAACTGGATTTGATGAACATCAACAAACAGCGGAACAATTTGTTGATATTGTTATGGATGGTGAAAGAAATGAATGACTTTCGCTCACTGAAATTTTTGGATCTCTTTCAATCGCTATTTCGATCAATGAATATTGATTATACTGCGATGCGGAAAATCCTTCAATTGAAGCTGACTATGGATCAACGGCGTGTACCAACTATTTTTGCAAATAACACTAATAATACATCGAACAAGAAAGAAAGTAATCAGTTTCTCAAGTCGTTAGGTATATACGCTTTGTATGGATTGATTCTTATTCCATTTCTGTTTTTCGGGGAAAACTACATGTATCAAACGAGTATCATGTTTGGCATAACGATGTTTATATTGATGACATCGATGATTTCTGATTTTTCTTCTGTGTTGCTTGATGTTCGTGACAAAACGATTCTACATACAAAACCGTTGAACACAAGGACGGTCAACGCAGCTAAAATTATCCATATCACAATTTATATGGCCATGCTGACAGGTGCCTTTATAGCTGTGCCTTCTTTAGTTATGCTGGGCTTTAAAGGCATTGCTTACTTCTCATTATTTTTAGCGGAAATCATTTTATTGGTCTTATTTATTATGGCACTTACTGCTTTGGTCTACATTTTTGTACTGCGGTTTTTCAGCGGCGAACGATTGAAGGATATCATTAATTATGTGCAAATCTTGTTGTCAGTTGGCATCATTATCGGGTATCAGATTGTAATACGAGCTTTTGATTTTGTGGATTTCAATTTTATCTATGATTTTAGTTGGTGGCATGCGTTTATCCCACCTATTTGGTTTGGGGCTCCATTCGAGTTGTTTTTGAACCAAAATCATTCGTCCGTTATCATCATCTTATCCTTGCTAACGTTGATTGTACCGATAATTTCGATTTATATGTACTATCGGCTCATGCCAACCTTTGAGCGAAATTTGCAAAAGCTGATGGAAGATACAGCTAAAACAAAAAAAGCCCGGTGGAGTTTCG
>NZ_JBSVKG010000042.1:0-13785 GCF_054048505.1 Virgibacillus sp. FSP13
CCTATTTTTGTACCAAATAAATTGTTTTGCTTTTCATGCTATACTAAAATAGATAATAGGTAAAAAATAAAGCTTACTTACATAGGGAGGCACCAACATGGATTATCGTATTGAAAAAGATACACTTGGAGAAATTCAAGTACCTGCTGATAAATATTGGGGAGCACAAACACAACGCAGTAAACAAAACTTTCCTATTGGCGGCGAAAAAATGCCACAGGAAGTTGTTCGTGCGTTTGCGATTTTGAAAAAAAGTGCTGCCAAAGCAAATAGCGAATTGGGATTGATGGATAAGCAAAAGGCGGAAGCAATTGCATATGCAGCGGACCAAATTGTTGCTGGGAAATTGGACGAGCATTTTCCATTAGTTGTCTGGCAAACAGGAAGTGGTACCCAATCCAACATGAACGTGAATGAAGTGATTGCTCATGTAGGGAACAAGTGGTTAGACGAACAAGGCAGTGAATTGACCCTTCATCCAAATGACGATGTGAACAAATCACAGAGCTCAAATGACACATATCCAACAGCAATGCATATTGCCGCTGTTTTAAAACTTGAAGATGTTGTACTACCTGCATTAACTACACTAAAAGACACATTAAAAGTAAAAATGGATGCTTTTGAAGATATCGTAAAAATTGGTCGGACCCATTTGCAGGATGCCACACCATTAACATTAGGACAAGAAATTAGCGGTTGGCACCGTATGCTTGAAAAAACGGAGACCATGATCACTGAAAGCTTGCACCACTTGAAAGAGCTTGCTATTGGTGGAACTGCGGTTGGAACTGGTCTAAATACACATCCTGATTTTTCTGAAAAGGTTTGTGGAGCAATTAATGAAGTTACCAAGAAGAACTTTATTTCCGCACCAAATAAATTTCATGCATTAACAAGCCATGATGAAACGGTTCATGCGCATGGTGCATTAAAAGCATTAGCAGCGGATCTAATGAAAATTGCAAATGACGTACGTTGGTTAGCTAGTGGTCCTCGTTGTGGAATTGGTGAACTTACCATACCGGCAAATGAACCAGGAAGCTCCATTATGCCAGGAAAAGTAAACCCTACCCAATGTGAAGCCGTTACCATGGTAGCAGCGCAAGTAATGGGAAATGATGCAACAATCGGTTTTGCAGCGAGCCAAGGAAATTTTGAATTAAATGTGTTTAAACCTGTCATTGCATACAACTTTCTACAATCAAGCCAACTGTTAGCGGATAGTATGCTTTCATTCGATGAACGTTGTGTAAAAGGGTTAGAGCCAAATCATGAACAAATCGAAAAATACTTAACAGATTCATTAATGCTTGTAACAGCATTGAATCCACATATCGGTTACGAAAATGCAGCTAAAATTGCCAAGCAAGCATTCAAAGATAATGCGACATTAAAGGAAACAGCCGTGAAACTTGAGTTGTTAACCGAAGAAGAATTCGATCAATATGTAAATCCAAAAGAAATGACACATCCTAAATAAAGCATCTTTTCATATTTAGAAAGCAGTTTAAAAGAAGTTCATTCAAAAAGAATGAGCTTTTTTTATTCCTTTAATCACTGTAATGAAGGTGTTTTGAGCCTGCAAGCACAATTTACCAGTGAAAAATTGTGATAAGTTTTGTAGATGTGCAGACAATATGATTACAGGAGGTGATAGACATGGCTAACAACAACTCAAACAACTCAAACCAATTAGTTGTACCTGGCGTTGAGCAAGCTCTTAACCAAATGAAAACTGAAATTGCACAAGAGTTTGGTGTTAACTTGGGAGCTGATACAACTTCTCGCGCTAACGGTTCCGTTGGTGGAGAAATTACAAAACGTCTTGTAGCAACTGCACAACAACAAATGCAAGGACAACAACCACAATAAGTATGGCTTTAGTGGGTGAGAAACTCGCTAATCATTAGCATAGAGGGATGTCTCTGTTAAGACATCCCTCTATATTTTAATGGTAGTATTTACAAAGGTGTTGGATTTATACATAAGAATTTGGTTAAAAAACGTCCCCCGTTCAGGTGGGAGGTTTTTTACATCAGCGCGAAAATTGAAAATTAGCGGATTCGTTGTTCGGTTTCTAGATCAAAGAAATGTACTTTGTTCATATCAAATGCTAGATCGATTCGTTCACCACCATTAATGTCAGATCGGGAGTCAACACGGGCAATAAAATCCTGATCATTTACTTTAGAGTAAAGATAAGATTCAGCACCCATTAATTCAGCAACATCGATTTCAGCTGTTATTTTTGTTTCCGGTGTGGAATCAATAAACACAGGCTCATCATGGATATCCTCCGGACGGACACCCAAAATAACATCCTTATCAACATACCCTTGTTCACGCAACAACTTCATTTTACCTTCAGGAACTTTAATCGCTAGATCACCGAGCATAAATTGTCCATTTTTAAGTTTACCTGTCAGAAAGTTCATAGAAGGTGAGCCAATAAATCCACCAACAAACATATTTTCTGGACTGTCATAAACATCTTTAGGTGCGCCAACCTGTTGGATTATTCCGTCTTTCATAACAACAAGTCTTGTTGCCATTGTCATTGCTTCGGTTTGGTCATGGGTAACATAGATTGTTGTTGTTTGCAGGCGTTGGTGAAGTTTTTGAATTTCTGCACGCATTTGCACCCGTAATTTAGCGTCTAAGTTTGATAATGGTTCATCCATTAAAAACACTTTTGCATCGCGTACAATTGCCCGACCCAATGCTACACGTTGACGTTGCCCGCCGGAAAGTGCTTTTGGTTTTCGGTCTAAATATGCTTCAAGCCCTAAAATTTTAGCAGCATTGTCTACACGCTGCTTAATTTCATCTTTTTTAAATTTGCGTAACTTTAACCCGAAAGCCATATTGTCGTAAACATTCATATGTGGATACAATGCATAGTTTTGGAAAACCATTGCAATGTCACGGTCTTTCGGTGCAACATCGTTCATTTTTTGATCATCAATGTATAATTCTCCATCTGTGATTTCCTCAAGGCCGGCAATCATACGCAATGTAGTTGATTTTCCACATCCAGATGGTCCAACAAAAACAATAAATTCTTTGTCCTGGATATGTAAATTAAAATTATCTACTGCAATTGCCTTTTTGTCATATGATTTTTGAATATGTTCTAAACGTAATTCAGCCATTGTAATTCCCCCTTAAATTGTGTAAACCCTTTCATATGACTATTGTATAAAACGTATTCAAAAGACGAAATAGCAAACATGCACAAAGATTTACGATCCCTTTGTGCATGTTTGCTAGTCCCTATGTTTTTTGGAAAGTAATGCAAGTTGTACAGTCATCGCCTGTGGAAATTGCCGAACGTCGAACCCGGTTTTTTCAATGAACTTATCAATTCGGTATTGGAGGCTGTTCCGATGCATATATAATTCCTTAGCAGTGACGGAAATATTTAAGTTGCACGTGATGAAAGTTTCGATTGTTTGGAGTAGTTCATGGTCATCGAAAGTTTCTTTTAAAATCATTTCAGGGATGGTGTTTAGTATTTTTGTTTTAGCTTGATCAACAAACAGGTGAGGAATCGCATCACTATATGATAATACCACTTTTTTAGTAAAATCAATCGATGCTTTGGCACAACTTATTAATGTTTGGTAATATTTCTTTGCATCTGCTAATTCAATTAGATAAGGTCCAACTAAAAAATTAATTTTAACATAAAGATCACTCATTAATACATCGGCAATTTGGTCATAGGAAATAGACTCCATTTGCTCTTCAATTATGATTCCGCTATGATCATTTTCCCATAAAATGGGTACTTGCTTAGTGAAGATTTCATAAATTGCCTCTCCAAAAGCGGAAGGATCAAGTTTGTTAGTTGGAAACGTGAAATAAATAAACCGATAAGCATCAATATTAGACAAGATCACAGCAGTATCGTTAATTTGTTGCATCCATTGTTGTTCCTTTTTTGTTAATGGTGGCAGGTTCACATTGTAAGGTGTTAAAAAGGCTGCCAGTAATGTAGTATCTTTTTCTGTTAGTTCTGTTTGTCTTATTCCGATAACCTCGTTTTCCGGAGTCAGAAACCACTTGTAGTTATCTTTTTCGGTTTGGTTTTCAGGAACTTGTGTACGTAATGATGGGAAGATAGTTTGTAATTTTTTTATCATAATATATCCTCATTTTTAAATTTAATACTATTATAACAATTTGCTTGTTAGTTGAAAAAGATTTACTAAAGAGTACTAAATGATAAATAGTGAATCTCTTCCTAGAAAAGAAAACCACTTTTCCTGCGTAAGATGCGGATTTTGAGGCAATGCTTGTGTTTACGTATCTTCTATTAAAACCATCAACATCTTGCAGGCAACTGAGAAATAGGCAAACCCGCTGTTCAAAACTATGCCCCTCGATTTTTTGCTTCTAATTTGCACTATTTGAAGAAACACTAAACTAGAGCAATTTACCAAAATAGTATACATGAAAGATTTCGTTTGTTATAGTTATTTTAGTGAAAAGTTGAAGGAGGAAATACAATGCCAAATATTTATGATAGTGCATATGACTTGGAAAAAGCGATTCGAGAAAGCGATGAATTCAAGAATTTGAAAGAAGCATATGATGCCGTGATGAGCGATGAATCAGCAAAGCAAATGTTTGATAATTTCCGTAACACCCAAATGGAATTGCAAGAAAAACAAATGCAAGGACAGGACATATCCGAAGAAGAAGTAGAAAAAGCACGTCAAGTTGTTGAATTAGTTCAACAACATGAGGATATTTCCAAGTTAATGGAACAAGAACAACGTCTAAACATGGTTATTAATGATGTTAGTCGGATTATCACCAAACCGCTTGAAGAACTTTATGGCGATCCATCTCAACAAGAAGAACAATAATACATATTAAAGACTCGCAATTTGCGGGTCTTTTTTTGTGCTTTAAATTAGCAGGAATTTGTCACATAAAAGGCGAATAAAAAGATATAGAAATATAAAAAGGTGGGGTTATTGTGAGTACCGTTTTCCATGAACGTGTTAATCGAATTTCATATATTTACTTAAATCGTCCAGAACGTTACAATGCATTGAACAAGGAAATGCTAGAAGAATTGTTGCAGATGGTAAAAGACATAGAGAAAAACGATGATCAGATTGTTATCTTAGCTGGAAAGGGAAATGCCTTTTGTGCAGGTGGTGACATTTCGATGATGAAAGACTTTGCCAACAAGGAATTCTTTGATGATGTCATGAAAACAATTGAGGAAATTGTTTTGCGTTTGTACATGATGCCAAAGATAATTATTTCTGCATTACAAGGTTCCGCGGTTGGGTTAGGATTGAGCCTGGCTTTGAATGCCGATTATGCCATTGCTCAGCGTGAATCCCGGTTAGGTATGCTGTTTATCGGAATTGGACTTGCACCTGATGGGGGTGGACATTTCTGGTTACAAGAACGACTTGGTACACATAAAGCGAAACAATTTACGTGGGGATTGAAACAGGTGAATGGACCAGAAGCCAAAGCAATGGGTCTTGTCGATATCATTACTGAGGAAAGTGTTGTCGATCACGCAACAAACCTAGGAAAAACATTGTTAACGACACCTCTAGTATCAATGATTAAAACGAAAATGATGTACCATTCTAGAAGTAAAGAAACATTACAATACTATTTGGAACAAGAGCAAAAGACACAATGGGAACTGCGAAACACAGATGATCATAAAGAAGGCGTTCAAGCGTTTCTGGAAAAAAGAAAGCCAGTATTTTCAGGAAAGTAAGTAGTGATGAAAGAGGCTGTAATGGGCAAGACCCATGCAACAGCCTCTTTTAACATAGGTAAGGTAGGTATAAAATTGACTTTAATTGTTCTTGGGAAGTGCGAGCCACGTCAACTCCAGCACCCAGCGACTAGCGAGACTCCCTTCACCCTCGTCCGACAAGTCAACATCGTTCGCTCCCGCTTTTGTTTTAATCCTTAGCGATGAAATAAAACTAATTTAGCTTCTGGCGAGACACATCGATGTGTATGTTCACTATAACCTTCATCAGCCAGCCTAGCTTGGCCTACTTTTTTTGCTTCATTGTCATTTTCTGCTGTGAACGATTCATCAAGCAACTTTTCACCAGTTTTTTCAAATACTGTCAAACTGTACGTTCGCATTTTTCTGATACCTCCTGAAGTCACATTACATACAATATTCGATACAAATCACCAAAATCCTGCTAACCAAGAAAAAAGTGTAAAGTAACACTTCACAAAGGGCTAAATATACAGTAAACTCTTTGTGAAGCAAACTTGACTTAAAAAAAACAAAGTTAAGAAATGTTGAAACAAATTAGAGAACGAAACGTAACACGTAATGGGGAAGGGAGAGAGTATCTTGACATTAACATTAAAAAATGTAACAAAGCGGTTTGGTAGCCACACCGCGGTCGACCACCTGTCACTGGAAATCCCAGAAAAAGAAATGTACGGATTTCTAGGGGGAAATGGTGCGGGAAAAACAACCACATTCCGAATGATTCTTGGATTGTTAGACATTACAGAAGGGGATATTTCCTGGAACGGCGAGTCAATTGGCTATAATAAAAGCCATCTAATCGGTTATTTGCCGGAAGAAAGGGGATTATACCCAAAATTAAAAGTTAGGGATCAAATCATCTATCTCGGAAAATTACGCGGGATGACAAAGGATGAGGCAGTGACCGAATTAGCAGGATGGTTAGACCGATTTAAAGTACCGGAATATATGGACAAAAAGGTTGAGGAATTATCAAAAGGGAATCAGCAAAAAATTCAATTTATCTCCGCGGTACTTCATAAACCAAAGCTGCTTATTCTGGATGAGCCATTTTCTGGACTTGATCCGATAAATGTTGAAATGCTGAAAAAGGCTGTGGTGGAGTTGAAAGAACAGGGAACATCGATTGTTTTTTCGTCACATCGGATGGAGCATGTAGAAGAATTATGTGAACATTTATGTATTCTTCATAAAGGGAAACAAATTGTTCAAGGGTCATTGCGGGAAATTAAACGGTCATTTGGTAAGAAAAATTTGATTGTGCATGCTGACTTTTCGCTTGAATTTTTGCAAAATCATCCCGGTGTTGTGCAATATAAACAGATAATGGATGGGTGTGAATTGCAAATTGAAAATGAAGCAGTATCCCAAACCATCTTTGAAGCGTTGCAAGGGAAAGGGTTCATTCGGAAATTTGATCTTGAGGAACCAATGTTGAATGACATTTTCATTGAGAAAGTGGGTGCCTCATATGAATAAATTTTGGATTATATTATCGCATACGTACATGTCGAGGTTTAAAACTAAATCATTTTTAATCAGTACTATTGTTTCTTTGCTTTTCATCTTCGCGATTGCAAACTTCCAATCGATTATGGATATATTCTCTGATGATAGTGCAGATGAAATCGCTGTCTTAGATGAATCTGGCCAATTGTTCGAAACGTTAAAAGAGAGTACGGAAAATGCAAATGATGATATGGAGTTAGTTAGTTTTGATGGATCGGAGCAAGAAGCAAAAGAAGCTGTTCAGGATGAAACATATCAAGCATTAATAATCTTAACGTTAAATGAGGATCAATTACCAGAAGCAACTTATTATGCGAATACGATTACAGAAACAGGCGAACAATCAACAATTGAACAGCAGTTGCAACAGTTGAAAATCTCCGTTGCAACACAACAAGCAGGAATTGATCAGGCGAAACTAGCGGAAATATATGCACCTGTTACGTTTGAGACGGTTGCTCTGGATAAAAGTGCAAAAACGGGTGAGGAACTTAGCCAGGCACGTGGGATCGTATATGTCATGTTATTTTTATTGTATATAACGGTAATGGTATATGGACAAATGATTGCCCAAGATGTAGCAACAGAGAAATCGTCTCGTGTAATGGAAATTTTAATTTCAAGTGTTTCTCCAGTAACACAAATGTTCGCGAAAATTATTGGTATTGCGTTATTGGGAATGACACAAATTATTTTGATTATCGGCGTAGGGTATGCGATGATCTCGTCTAAACAGGATGAATTAACAGGTGGTATATTCTCCTACTTTGGAATTGAAGGAGCGTCTATATCCCTATTCGTTTATGCGATTGTATTTTTCGTGTTGGGGTACTTGTTGTACGCTACACTAGCTGCTATGCTTGGATCGCTTGTGAGTAGAATAGAAGATGTGCAGCAATTGATGATGCCAATGATGTTCCTAATAGTTGCAGCCTTTATGATTGCTATGTATGGATTAAACGTACCTGATGCAAGTTTTGTTAAAATTAGTTCATATATTCCGTTTTTCAGTCCTATGCTTATGTTTTTACGTGTTGGAATGTTAGATGTACCAGCATGGGAAGTGGGACTATCATTAGGAATATTAATTGTTACTATTATTTTGTTTGCAATTATTGGCGCACGCGTTTACAAAGGTGGCGTGTTGATGTACGGCAAATCAAGTTCGTTGAAAGATTTTAAACGGGCAATTCAATTATCGAAAAAAGAATAATTTTTTAAGAAAAGGCCACGTCTTGTGGTCTTTTTCTTTTGGCGTTTTCTATTGGATTGCTGCTTTTGAGCATTTGAATTGCAATACAACTTTTACTAGCGCATTAATAACAATATATTTCGCAACTTTTAAAACATCTGACATATGTTCTCCTACCAAGGTTTCAGCTATTTTAATAATATAATTCTCAGTGCAAATCACACAGAAAATAAGTCTGTTTTCGTAATGTTTATTCCATTTTATTTCGCAGTTGATAGAAAATACGCACTAAATTTGTGTGACTTCTTTCCATCCTGTATGTATAAGATGGGTGCTAATCCGGCGCTGCGGAAAAATACTCGCTTTCCATGGGGAACGCTTCAGCCTCCTCGGAAGAAAACCACTTCCTTTGGTGTCTTCAGACTGTTCCTTTTCCATTGGAGTCTCGCATTTTTCCGCAGCTTAGAATAGCTTTCTGTTCAAGGGAGTAAAAATCCGTGTAACGCAAATTCCATGGTTTTCCTCTTTCGATAATCAGAACACTATTACCAGCGTAGGCAGAATACGTAGACTGATATGAACGAAACTGTCAAGTCCCCCCTCACACTTTTTTTAAAATATGTTTTTTGGGCAACTTTAATAGAAGAGTCCTTTTGGCTCTTTTTTTGCTTTATTATGAAGTAGTTCAACACTTCGTAACTCCCGCGGAAAGCGAAGTATTCTGCCGGAGCGAGTTCAACCACTCAACTACAATAGAGAGAGAAAGCGTCATAAAAAGAATTGTCACTGTGACGCATTCTATATCTATTGTGTAAGAAACAATGATTTTTCGGAAACAGCCATACCAATTTTTACCAATATAATCCTAATTACAATAAAAAAAGAGAACGGATTAATGCTGAAAATAATCCTTCTTTAATTTTTTTGCCAGAACGTGCATTCGTTTCAAACCTTTGGTAGAATAAACATAAAAGGTGGTGGGGAACAATGTCGAAGCAAATCTCTTTCCTACATGCTGCTGATCTTCATTTAGATAGTCCATTTAAGGGATTAGCCCGGATTCCTGAGGCGATTTTTAAAGAAGTTAAGGAAAGTACATTTATTGCCCTGGATCGATTAGTAAATGTAGCAATTAATAAACAAGTTGACTTTGTTCTACTCGTTGGTGATTTATTTGATAATGAAAAACAAAGCTTAAAAGGGCAAATTCGCCTTCGTGATGCATTTGAAAAATTAAAACATCATCATATTAATGTTTATCTTTCCTATGGCAATCATGACTACCTGAATGGAAACTATTATCCAATTACATATCCAGATAACGTATTTTCCTTCCAACAGGAAACCATTCAACATTTCATATATGAACATAATGGAGAAGCGCTAGCATCAATTTATGGGTTTAGTTATGAAAATCGTGCAGTCCACGATAACAAAGCGAATGAGTATCCGGAGGTGAATGATGCCGTTCCATTTCACATCGCGATGTTACATGGGAGTTTGCAGAGTAATACAGATCATGATGTGTATGCACCATTTCAGCTGTCGGATTTAACCAAACAACATTTTGATTATTGGGCGTTAGGACATATACATAAGCGTGAAGTTTTGTCGGAAAACCCACCAGTTATCTACCCTGGTAATATCCAAGGGCGCAACCGTAAAGAATCAGGTGAAAAAGGTTGCTACCATGTTGTATTGAATGAAGTAGGAACAGCAACAACATCGTTTATTCCGTTACAAGCACTTTGTTTTGAAAATGTGTCTGTTAACATATCTGACTGTAATCAACCTCATCAATTGGAGATTACCATTCAACATGCATTAATTGAACAACATCGTGATTTCGGACCAATCTTAGTCTCACTAACGTTGTCCAGTACGAATCCCGAACATCAAAAATGGGAAACGGATGGAATCCTAACTGATATCGTTGAACTAATAAATGAATCAGCTTGTCAGCAAACGAATTGGTTCTACATATACTCGTGTACGATCAATATAACAACTCCTTTCGCTGATACAATGCTGGCAAAAGGGGAGCATTTCCTTGGGGAACTTGTACGACATGCGGACCAAACATCAATTCATCCCTTTGTTAAAGAATTGTATCAGCATAAACAGGCTCGGAAGTATTTGCCGCGTCTTTCAGATGAAGAGGAAGAAGCGATAAAAAAAGAAGCACAACAATACCTTATGAAAGAACTTTTGTATAACGGGGGTGAATAGTATGAAAATAATGCGGGCGACCATTGACGGTTTTGGAAAATGGTATGATACTTCATTTGATTTTTCAACAAGCAATTTAACCTGCTTGTATGGGGAGAATGAATCGGGAAAATCAACACTACATTCGTTTATCTTATTTATCTTATTTGGATTGCCACCTAAAAAAAGGACTTTCTACCGACCAAAGACGGGTGCGAAAATGGGTGGCAGACTTCACGTTGCTGATGAAGATTTTGGAGAATATACAATCGAACGGTTTGATGAGAAGCGTAATGGTGCAGCAGCTTGTTATACATCCGATGGTCGCTATTTTGATGAATCTTGGTTAAAAGACCGATTAAACGGCATGACACAGCAAACCTATCAATCCATTTACTCATTTTCTGCGACTGATTTAGCAGGGATAAAAGAGATGGGCGAAGAAGATTTAGGAGATGTTTTGCTTAGCATTGGTCTGACAGGTTCAAAAAACGTTTATGCAATCGAGAAGCGTTTGGATACACAACTAGCTGATCTTTTTAAACCATATGGAAAAAAGCCAATTATAAATCAGCAACTTGTAACGATTGATGAATTGGTTGCTTCTTCCGTTGCGCAACAAAAAAATGAAGCAACCTATCGAGAAAAAAAAGAAAAAGCACATCGTTTAACAATAGAAATTAAACAGCTAAAAGACCACATACAGCAGGAACGAATGGACCTATCTGCGAGTGAAAAACATTTGCAAGCATTACCACTTATACATCAGTATCGAAATTTTGAGCAGCAATTAGCTACATATCCTGTTTCTATTCTATTTCCAGAAGATGGATTAAAGCGGATGCAAATTGTAAATGAACAGCTTTTACCAATGAAAAGTGAGCAGTCGGTATTAATTGGGAACCAGAAAAAATACGAAGATAATCAGCAACAGTTAAAAGCGGATCAAGCAGCGCAGGAGGTTTACAACCAAGCAGAAGATTTACTCGAACAATCAGCAAATTATGTAGAGGCAAAAAGAGCGTTAGAGAAATGTTACGAAGACAAGAAAAAGGTTAACTTTCAAATAGAAGCAGCGTTATACCAACTGAATGTAGGGGTTACAATTGATGATCTAGCGGGGATAACGCTACCGTTTCATATCGAAAGTACATGGAATCAGCTTGCCAATAATACAAGCCAGCTCCGTTTAGAAGCAGATCAGCTCGAACAGGAGAAGCACATAGCAGAAAAACAACGAGATCAATTAATAATAGAACAGGAAGAAATAGACTCGCAATTGTTAACAGACCAGCATGTCAGTGAATGTAATGAAACGGTTCGCAATTACAAGCAAAATACATATAGACAGTCTATGATGGACGATGCCAAGCAACAACAGCAAAAATGGCAGAGGATAAAAAAACAAAAGGAAAAATCAAGTATTACAATGTTAATCGCAAGTTTTGCCCTAGCAATCCTTTGTGGGATGATTGGTTGGTTGTTGCCGAACAAAAGCTTATTTGGTATCACATTTATTTTTGTTGTAATCGGGATTGGACAATGGCTGTGGGGAAAACGATCGATTCATGAGCTGGAGCAGATGCTCACAAGTGAGGAAGCACCATCAGCAACACCTCCAGTTATAACAAAAGCTCAATATGAAAAGGCGGAAACTCTTCTGGCTATGCAAAAAGATAATGAAGCTAAATTAGAAAAGATTCATGATCAAATGAAGGAAAATGATGTCCAATTGATAAAACTAACCGAACGAAGAAATGCTTTGGATATAAAAAACGCGCGTCTACGTCAACAAATCAATGAACAATATGAAATCTATCCATTTTTGGAGGAAATAGACATTTCGTATTGGGCGCAATTCTATCACGCTTTACATGATGTATGTAAGCAGTATGCGAAAACAGAAGAAATAGACCGGCAATGTTCACTTCTGCATGAAAGCCAACAGGATTTTCAATCTGCTATGAATAGGTTTTTCCAGGAAAGAAATTGGGAATCGTCACTTGAAACGAATGATCAATTGGATATACTTGAGACTTTTGTCAGTGATTTCCGATATAAAAAAGAATTGATTGAGCAATATGACGACTGGATTGGGGAAAATATAGAAATGCAGAATTCACTAAAACAAAAAATGCTTGTTTATGAAAAGGAACAGGAAACGTTATATGAAGCTGCTAATGTAATAACAGAGGAGGATTTTTTTCAGCGGGCGACACAATGGGAAGGAAAGCAAGACGTTCTAGCAAAACTGGCTGATGTAAACAATCAGTTGGCAGCCTTTTTTTCACAAACAGAATGGGATGCTATCAATACAGAGATTCAGGAACACGAACTTGAAACCATACAAGAAAAACACGCTACTTCTATAGAAGAATCAGAAGTAGAGTTGGATGTTAAACGTCAGCAGTTGGCCGATATAAATGCTGACTTAACAAATATGGAAACGTCTGTAATGTATTCGGAAACATTGCATCGGTGTAATATGGAAAAGGAACAGTTGGAGTCGTTAACTCGAAATTGGGCAGTATTAAAAACAGCAAAAGAGTTGTTAAAGGAGACAAAACGGGACTATCAAGATAAATATGTGACTAGGGTGATGGAGAAGGCTTCTGATTACTTTGCCACCATCACGAATAATGCGTACAAACAAATCCTTGCTCCGACTGGTAAACAAATTTTTCAAGTTGTTTCGGCAAATGATATCCACTACACGGTAAAAGAATTATCGCAAGGAACCATTGATCAATTGTATGTTTCAATAAGAATTGCAATAAGTGAGGTAATGAGTAAAAAACACCAGCTACCGTTTATTATGGATGATGCGTTTGTTCATTTTGACGTATGTAGGACAGAAAGAATAATGGAAATAATAATGGAAATTGCTAAAAATCAGCAAGTTATCCTGTTTACATGTAAACAGGATCTGATCAAAACTGTTTATCAAGCAGAAATAGTCCATTTAGAACAGCCCTGAAGAGTAAATTTTTTTCGAGGTAATTTATCAATACCTAACCTAAAATATGCTAAGAATGTTAAAATTTAGACATAGAATAACGCTGTAAATAGCGTGTTTTAGGAGGTATAAAAG
>NZ_JBSVKG010000043.1:0-12763 GCF_054048505.1 Virgibacillus sp. FSP13
GACACTACATAAAAAACGTCCTTTAGAATACCTGTTCATTTTTCATCAACATTTCTATTTGAATAGTTAATTTATGCGGGTGTAGTTTAGTGGTAAAACCTCAGCCACGAGCGTTACTTCTACCGAATAAACTACGAGTTGCCTCGAAGCATATACATCCTTGAATATGCTAGTAGATGCAGAGGCATGCCTTTCGTGAGAGTCATTATTTTAAACACAATATATTATATGCGGGTGTAGTTTAGTGGTAAAACCTCAGCCTTCCAAGCTGATGTCGAGGGTTCAATTCCCTTCACCCGCTCCATTACTATATCTGGGCCTGTAGCTCAGCTGGTTAGAGCGCACGCCTGATAAGCGTGAGGTCGGTGGTTCGAGTCCACTCAGGCCCATTACTGCACGTTGATTCGTCAAATATTTAGTTTGTTAATATAATATCAATGAGCCTTATTCGGCTGAGGCGCCATAAAAAAGATTACAATATATATTGTAATCTTTTTTTTCCCCCTTTGATCATAGTAACTGCAAACCTAAACGCAGACTTTAATTTAATCATAAAACATATTTTCTACTATAGTTTATTCGTAAATTTCCTATTGATAGTTGTCCTCTTGTTTGGTTTAACGAAGAGATAATAGCGTTTAAGACTAGCGTGAGTTCGAAATTTGGTATCAAGCCCGAACATAAAAATGTCAAGGTAAGTAATAGGGGGACTGCTGTATTTTTTCCGCCCTATCTAAATATTTTCTTTTGGATATATAGAAAACTTCTTCAGTTCTCTAATCACACGCGAAATAGGCAACCCCATGACAGTGTGGTAATCGCCAATAATTTGTTTAACAAACATTGCTCCGAGACTTTGAATTCCATATGCCCCTGCTTTATCGTACGGTTCATCCGTTGAGACATTACCAATCTATTTCCTCTTTAGATAAGGGCCAAAATTCAACCTGTGTTCGTTCAACAAATACAATTTCACCATCAAGAGAGCGTATCATGACACCGGTAAATACCTCGTGTACGTTTCCGCTTAATGCAGCGATCATTTGTGCAGCATTTTCCTTATTCTTTGGTTTTTCAAATATCGCTTGATTATAGGAAACAACGGTATCAGCAGATAAGATCACTTCGTCCTTATGCTCAATAGGAACATTTTGGCCTTTTCGTAAGGCTAGTTGTTTTACTTTTTCTAAGGGGTCACTTGTTTTAATTAGAGATTCATCTACGTTTGGTTTTCGAATAATAAAGGGAATCTTGACCTGGTTTAAGAGCTCCTGTCTTCGTGGTGACGATGATGCTAGGATAAGTTTTTTTGTCAAATGTTATTTCTCCTTTATGGATGATTTGGGTATCTCAATCTAATGAGAGGGGTTGTGAAGTTTCTATCCACTGATGGAAGGTTTAAGATTTTATTGCTGTTTTACAAAACCATCTTCTTAACGATGGTATCTTTTTCAGCCATTTTACGCAATGTTTCCTCAACAGCGTAGGAATAATCCTTTATATCTTTATGTGATATATGGTTTTAGACTAACTAATATTTAACCCAAATGTTTATATTTTAAAAACAATTCGTCCCCCAAGAAAGCAATCCATGAAGGTTCTTTTCACTAACTCTATTATCACCCCCATATGGTACCCGAAAAAAGTTTGTTATAATAGAAACCTAGTCTTATAAACAAGCACTTTTAAAAAATGAAAAATAAGAGGATATAACGATGACAGAACAAACTTACTTTTACAGTTTTCTTGAACACTATTCAAAGGAACTTGCCTATGTGGCGCGTGAATTAGAAAATAGTATATTTACCAGTCCGCGTACCATGTTGACGCATGCCCGGACTTTTACGGAAGCGATCATTAAAAAGGTGTTGATCACAGAAAAACTAAATAAAGAAATACAAACAAACCTAGTTGATCAGCTTGAGTTATTGGATGATCACGGTATTATCAAACCAGAAGTCCGGGATGCATTGCACGTCGTAAGGATGAATGGCAACAAGGCAGCGCACGACGTCCGGCAATTTCGCTATTCGGAGGCATTGCTTTCGTGGGAGGCAATATACACGATCGTGAAATGGTATATCGAGGTGTATGGCCCAATTGAGATGAAAGTACCTGCTTATAGGGATCCGCAACCAAAACAAAAGGAAGCATATGATATGGCTGAATTGCAAGTGCGCCTCGGCAACTTGGAGCGGCTGCTTACAACTTCGATTCAAAATTTGCATTCGAATGAGCAAACGGACGCTGACACTGAGATGGCAGCTTCTAGCATGGATACGGATCAAATCGACACGACCCATAACGAGGCGGAAAAACTAGCACCAGGTCTAACGGCGATCCGGGAAATTACATACCAAGGTGATGCGGTTGAAGTCCCTTATTTTTTAAGGGATGCTTTTCTGTTGCCACAACGGTTTGCCAAATCAGAGCGGTTTCTCGTACGGCTTGGGGCTGAAGAACAAGCACGGATTATGAGCGAACTTCCTGCAGATTTAGAAGGGATCCATAAACACGTGAAGCGTTACAATGAGTCAAATGACAAGGCATTGTTTGACGAATTGCAAGTGTATATAGAAGAGGAAAAAAGTCGTCGCAAATTAATGCTAGAAAGACCTGGGGAGCTTTTTTTCTTCTATAAAGATGATTATATTGTCGTTACAGAAGAGTTGTCGCAAATTTTGTTAACGAAAGAAGAATTTACGGGGATCCCAAGTCTTCTGCGCCAGTTAAATGCGGATGGTATCCATCAGGTTGGCCAGTTACCGCAAGAGCTTGTGATATTGGCTAAGTATAAGAATGTTGGAATTGGGACCGTGGAAAATTTGTTTGAGCAGTTGAAAGAGAAGTAGTGGTTAATCGTCACATGAAGTACTTTTATTAGTGATTCATGTGACGATTAGAGGAGATTATAAAAGAGTCATCTTCCCCTATATGAAAGATGGATCTTTTACTTGTACATCATTCACTTGTTTGTTTTTGCCCTTGAATGCTAGGAAATTCATTCTTTGCAAAGCTGGCGAAATAATCTAGAGAGGTAGGATTAGCCATTGCATCTCTTTTCGCAGCTTGCGTCTCTGGTACTCCGGTGATGATTTTTCGGATTGGAACTTCCATTTTCTTTCCAGTGAGTGTATATGGCACTTGCTGAATTTGGTATATTTCGTCTGGCACATGTTTTGGTGAAAATAAGGTACGAATCTTAGCCTTAATCTTTTTCTTTAATGCTTCATCAAATTCAATTCCTTGTTTCACGACAACGAATAATGGCATAAATGAGCGACTGTTGGATAGGTCCAAGTTAATGATGATGCTGTCCTGAATTTCATCTAGTGACTCAACTGCAGCATAGATCTCGCTCGTTCCCATCCGTACACCATTTCGATTCAAGGTAGAATCCGATCGCCCGTAAATGATACAGGTTCCTCGTGACGTTATTTTTAAATTATCACCTTGTCGCCAAATTCCCGGATAAGTGTCATAATAGCTGTCAATTAATCGTTTGTTACCTTCATCATTCCAGAAGTAAATCGGCATGGATGGCATTGGCTGCAGTACGACCAACTCACCTACATCGTCTGTGATCGATTTGCCATCATCTGTATAGGAATGCACATCCACACCAAGGCCACGAACCTGCATTTCACCGGCATAGACAGGCTCGATCGGTACACCAGTAACAAATCCTGAGCAAATATCCGTTCCACCACTTTGCGAGGAAAGCCATAAATCTTCCTTCACATTCTCATAGATCCACTCAAACACTTCGGGACTTGCTGGTGCGCCACTTAACACAATGGATTCCAAATTCGATAAATCGTATGTTTCCATTGGCGATAAGCCAGCTTTTTTCATTAAGTTCACATACATTGGACTTGCCCCAAATGAAGTTGTTTTCGTTTTTGCTGCGATTTCCCAAAGCCTGCCTAGATGCGGATATCCTGGGTTTCCATCATATAAAATAAGCGCAGAGCCTGTGAGTAATCCACTCGTCAGGATATTAAACATCATCCATCCGGTAGTTGTGTAAAAAAGTAAACGGCTTTCAGGGCCGAGGTTTGCGTGTAGTGTTAGGATTTTATAGGATTCTAGTAAAATCCCACCATGGCTATGTACAATGGCCTTTGGTACACCTGTTGTTCCGGATGAATACATGATTTGTATTGGATGATCAAATGGAACCTTTTCAAATTCAAATTGTGAAAACGGGATTTCTGGTTGATTAAGCAAATCACTCCAAATCATTGCATTTTCACGGGGACCCTTTCGATCATTTTCAAATAAATATGGAACGTGCACAATATGCTCTGCACTTGGCAGGTATTGAACAATGTTACGAACTTCTTCTCTACGGTCAAAAGTTTTACCAGCATATTTGTAGCCGTCGATGGTGAATAATACTTTGGGTTCAATTTGCTGTAAGCGATCTAGCACACTTTTGCTTCCAAAGTCTGGCGAACAACTAGACCATACAGCACCAATACTCATTGAAGCCATCATCGCAACAACGGTTTCCGGTATATTTGGAAGATATGCCGCAACACGATCTCCTCGTTTCACACCCATTTTTCTCAATTCATTTGCAAGGATCAACACTTGTTTCTTAAATGTACCCCACGTCATTTCATCAAGTGGACGAATTTCCGATTCATGGAAAATCGCAACTTTATCAGGCTCACCTTGTCGCATAATATGTTCAACATAGTTCAAAGTCGAACCCGGAAACCACCTTGCATCAGGCATTTCTTTGTTTTCTAACACACATTGATAAGGTGTGGCAGACTCTACCTGAAAATATTCCCAAATAGATTCCCAAAATGCTTCCAGTTCATTTACAGACCAGTGCCAAAGTGCATTATAATCGCTGAAGTCCAATTCTTTCGTGTCCTTCAGCCAATTCATGTATTTCGTAATATTCGCCTTTTCTTTATAGGACGCACTTGGCTTCCATAATACTTCTCCTTCTGCTACCATCCCGGTTCCCCCTTGTATTTGAAACATCGATATGTGAAGCTTATAAACTTAATTCATGATGAGAAAAATCTTATAGAGTGAATCCGCCTTCAATAAACTTTATAGAATATTAGTCCTATTAGTTATCTTATGGTTTATTTGAAAGGACGTCAATAATATAATTCGTACAAATCCAAGCGTTTCATTTAACCGTCTTGTGAACAAAAGCAACCCAATAGCTGAATATCTAGGTTTACTAGTTTCTTTGCTTGAGAAGCCCAATGAAAACCCTAAGCATATGACTTAATTTTAAACCAACCGAGACAAGCAACCTCTCCAGTTTCCTGCTTTGTAAATATACTAATATATAAATATTCTACGAAGGGAGGGAATTTATATGCTGCGCATTGAAGATATGATGTGTATTGAAAGAAAGCACGGGTGTTTTTTTCTACGGATTACAATTGATATCTTGGGTAAAAAACTAACATTGCGAAAACCTATTCCAGCTAAAAAAGCCAAACTATTAAGAGCTATAGGCATTCCAGATTGCTCTGTTTCTCCTGTTTGTGATGTCCTTGCATATGTGCCAAATCGTTTTGATGACACAGTTTCAGTAATCAATACCACCACAAATACAGTGATTGCAACCGTTCCTGTTGGGTCGACTCCAGAATATGCTGCAACTAAACCGGATGGGACACGCGCTTATGCCACTAATGCGTCCGGTAACACAATATCTATTATTGATACAGCTACCAACGCGGTTATTGCAACCGTTCCTGTTGGGACACAGCCTTCAAAAATTGCAGTTACGCCGAATGGAACTCGCGTATACGTCATAAATATGGTCAGTAATTCGGTCTCGGTTATTAATACGGCGACCAATACCGTTGTTGCAACCATTCCTGTCGGGGTATTGCCGGTCGATATTGCAATCACTCCAGACGGGACACGAGCATATGTCACTAACGGGAATAGTAACACTGTTTCGGTTATTGATACGACCACCAATGCAGTGACCGCCACAGTACCAGTTGGGGTAACCCCAGTGGTTGTTACGATTACCCCTGACGGAACACGCGCCTATGTTGGGAATTCAAATGGTCAGACGGTTTCTGTCATTGATACTGCCACTAATACAGTGATCGCATCAGTTCCAGTCGCACATAACCTCACTGAAATTGCAATTACGCCGAATGGGAACCGGGCATATGTAATCGCTCGAACCAATGGAATAATTTTTGTTATTGATACAGTAACCAATACAGTCATTACGACGATTAATATTCCAGGCGCACCGAATGATATTGCTATCACTCCAGACGGCACGACCGGTTATATATCGCGGGATAATGTCACGAACGCTTCCGCAATTAGTACCATTACTAATACGGAGATTGCGAGCATTCCTGTTGGAGATTACTCTATTGACGTTGCCATTACTCCAGACGGAACCCAGGCTTATTTTACACATTTATTTAATAATGAAGTATCAGTGGTTGACACAGCAACAAACACAGTAGTTGCTGTGGTTCCTGTTGGAAGAAGCCCTCAAGGAATAGCTTTTGCAACCGTGTGTAGTGGCTAAACGCACAGCTATGTTATCTGAAAAACGGTATTAGTTTTCATTCAAGAAACTCTCAAACATTCAATTTAAAAGTTTGGGAGTTTTAATAAATAGAGGTTTGTAAATTATAGTAAATAATAAAAAGGTTGAGTAAGGTCTTAACTTCGAATTACAACAATCTCCATCAGCTTCTTATGAAACAAAACAAAGACCAAATCATTATGTGATTTGGTCTGCCAATTGGTATGTTATTTCATATGTTTGTCTAATGTAACGCGCTACTTAAACAAAGGAAAGGTTCTTTATTCATGATCTTCTTCCTGTATGCGTCTAAAACCTTCCTGTTGAAGATAGTCAATCGCGCCATTTAGTGTTGCGTAGGATCCGTCCAACATTTCTCCCGCATAAATATTCCATGTGTCATATTCATTAACTAATTTAAGGGTTTGATTTTCAGCATTTATCCATGTTTCTTCAAAAGGTTCCTGTTCAGACAGCGATGCAATAGATTGGTTTATTATGTCATGAAGTTCTTCCTCTGTAAAATCACGTATGTTTACCATCCCTTTAGAATCGGTAGGATAGTCAGCATCGATTAGTTCAGCATAGACAAATCCGTTCCCGTTTGGATGCAGACGATACACCACGACTTTTTTCTCCATCACACTTTCTTCAAAGTGAAAATTAACACGTCCAAGTGATACGTCATGACGCTGTAATTCAGGAAATGATTCAATAATTGCTAGTTTTTCTTCAAATGTAAGCATGTTACCTCCATGTTGGGTTGTTATTTATGATCTTTTTTCTATTGTACCACTTTTGGGTTTTGGGGATACTTGGGGGACATTCATATTTGACTATTGGCTAAAATTAATGCATTGCTAGTGACCTAAATTCACCTAATTATTTTCAAATCTGAAATAAAGTATATGAAAGTCCACATTATCTTGGATTTTGAGATGGGTTAATTTAATATTTGATAACTGGGATAATGTGCTTATTACATGAATGCAACGCAATGAAATTTTGCTATGCATAATTCTAGACGAAGGTATTTAATAAATTCCTATATAACATACACGAGTTCCCATCAAGCATTTGGGTTGTACCAACAATTTTTTCAACTCTTTAATTTTCTACAAGCATTGATGTATAATCAATTAAGGAATAATTTATAGGAGAGAAAACAATTGGAGAAAAAGAACATACACGTAGTCGGTGCTGTAATAGTTAATGATGACAAGATTCTTTGTGCGCAAAGAGGGGAAACAAAAACACTGTCCTACAAATGGGAGTTCCCAGGTGGTAAGGTCGAACAAGGTGAGACCTCAAAAGAAGCTTTGCAGCGAGAGATTGAGGAAGAAATTCATTGTAACATTGAAGTTGGGGATCAAGTGGACCATACAGTTTACGAGTATGATTTTGGTATTGTTCACTTAACCACTTATTATTGCACGCTCTTAGAAGGAAAACCATTCTTAACGGAACACAAATCGATTAAATGGTTGCCAAGAGAAGAGCTTCCCATGCTTGATTGGGCTCCAGCAGATATTCCTGCAGTAGAGAAACTAGCAAAAGGATAGAAGCAATATTTTTAGGAGTGGAATGAGTGTTTGGGGTGAATAAATATCTAATGTGTAAAGAAAATAAATTAATTATTAATTCGGAGCAAACAAATCTTTTAAAAGAATTAACTTCTTCGCTAGATACATGTAAAAGATTTTACTTTAGTGTAGCTTTTGTAAATTTTAGTGGTTTACAGTTGCTTCTTGATGCCTTAAAGGAGGCCAAACATAGAGGTGTTGTTGGGAAGATTATTACATCTACCTATTTAAACTTTACAGAACCTAAAGCATTAGAAAGGTTAAGAGAGTTTAAGAATCTATCTACCAAAGTTTTTGTGACTGATCGAAATATTGGTTTTCATACCAAAGCCTACATATTCGAGTACGAAGATTATTTTAAGGTTATGGTTGGTTCATCAAACATAACACAAGCAGCTTTGAAAAGTAATGTAGAATGGAATGTGGAGATTATTTCAAAAAGTGACGAAACTTTTATTCAACAAGTTATTTCCGAATTTAATGCATTGTGGGATACTAGTACTTTCGTAAATGATTTCATTCTACAGGATTACAAGCAATTCTTCGAAGATCTTAAGCAGGTATCGTTATCGCGATCAGTTATTTATGAAAAGTCAGAGTATATAGTGCCTAACTCTATGCAACAGCGAGCAATGGAAAACCTGGAAAGGCTTCGGACGATTGGGGAAAATAAAGCACTTGTCATAGCCGCAACGGGTACAGGTAAAACATATATGTCTGCGTTTGACGTAAAAAAAGAAAAGCCTAAAAAACTTCTATTTATCGTTCATCGAGAAGAAATATTAACAAAGGCAATGGAAACGTATAAAAAGCTGCTCCCAAATAAGGATATTAAATTCGGAATGCTGACAGGTACAAGAAAAGACTTTAATGCTGATTATATTTTCGCAACGATTCAAACGATATCTAGATATTATAATCGTTTTGACCAAAATAAGTTTGACTATATTATTTATGATGAGGCACATCATGTAACTGCAGATACTTACCAACAAGTAATTGACTACTTTGAGCCTAAATTTATGTTAGGGATGACTGCTACACCAGAACGTGGGGATAGTCGTTCTATCTTGGAACTTTTTGATTTTAACGTTGCACTTGAAGTACGCCTGCATGACGCACTGGAAGATAATATTGTTGTTCCATTTCATTATTTTGGAATAACAGATATTGATGAAGTTGATCTTAGCGATGTATCGGTTGATGATATTGATGAAATTACGAAGCGACTTAAAGTAAACGAACGAGTAGACTTCATTGTGGAGAAAATGAAGTTTTACGGGTATGACGGCAAGGTGCGTAAATGCTTGGGATTTTGTGCTAGTAGAGAACATGCTCGTTATATGGCAGATGAATTTAATAAACGAGGAATTCCAAGTACTTACTTATCTGGCAGGGATTCGATTTGTGTTAGACAGGCCGCGATTGACGAACTTGAAGATGAGGGGAATGCACTCCAAGTTATTTTCACTGTAGATATTTTTAATGAAGGGGTAGACATTCCTTCCGTTAATACAGTTTTGATGCTTCGTCCAACAAATTCACCTATAATATTTATTCAACAATTAGGGCGTGGCTTGAGAAAACACCAGGACAAATCCTTTTTAACAGTACTAGACTTTATTGGTAATCATACGAAGGCTTTTCTCATTGCGATTGCGTTGAATGGTAGTCGCTATTATGATAAAGAGAGTTTGAAAGTGGCGATTTCAACAGGTTTTGCCCATCTTCCGGGTGCTACACATATCCAAATGGATAAAATATCACAAGAGCGTATTTTAGAGCAAATAGATCAGGAGAAGTTTACTTCCATGAAATATTTAAAAGAGGAATATTATGAGTTTAAAAAAATGAATAGTGGTCGTGTTCCAGACTTATTGATGGACTATTATAAATTTGACGGGGCGCCTGATCCAATTAAATTTATCACTAAGGAGAAGTCATATTTAAGATTTATTGCGAAAGTAGAAAAAGATCAACAGATTAAACAATTACTTGTCAATGAGTCATTTGAAAACACGCTGAAATGGCTATCTGGGATGATGCCGCTGAAGAGGATTTATGAATTTGTTATTTTAAATTATTTGTTTGATCATAGTGGAGTGACATTTGATCAGGCTAGAACGGAAATTAAAAAATGGGTTCTAAAGGTAGACAATGATAGTGTTCTTCATTGCATGGAATATTTAAACCAAGACTTTTTTGATAATACGCAGAAAAAGAGAATACCAAAATTAGCAAATTTGACGGATGGGATATTGAATAGAACTCAGGTTTTTGAACAACTCTTAGCGAATTCTTCCTATAAGAGATATCTGTTGGATGTCGTGGATTATGGATTATTCCGATATGAAAGAGAATTTGGGAGTAAAGATTATGGAGTTCCCCACTTTAAATTGTATGAACAGTATCAGATGATGGACGCAGCTTTACTTTCAAATTTTAGAAAAAGTCATAGTTCGTACCGAGGCTCCGGACTACTAACAAATGGTAATGACTATTTTCTTTATATTGATCTGCACAAGGAAGCAGATGTAAAGGAAAGTATTAACTATAATGACAAACTTATTGATAGAGACTATTTTCAGTGGGAGACGCCTAACAATACCTCCCAAAAGTCAGAACGGGGAAAAAATATTATTTTCAACAATGAAAGGAGAATCAATCTCCATATATTCATACGGAAATATAGAGAGATTGAGAAAAACAATGTTGAACCATATATATACATTGGAAAAGGAAATACAGTAGATTATAAGAATGAGCGTCCCATCGAAATACAATTAAAGCTAGAACATACGCTACCACCACAACTTTACACAGAACTAACAGAAAAAGTATAGCCTATTCTAAATCGAGAAGGCTATACTTCTTTTACAAGCTGTTCTACTACTGGAACGTAGGCCAGTAAATGAACGAAGACCCCGATCAACAAGAGCTTAGGTTAAAAAAGGCACAAATATATATGGACAAGCTAATGAGGGATGAAATTTTAGAAGAGATAACAAAGAGTTGTTTGATGGCTGGGATAAGTCATGAGTATATATCAGATATAGTTGATCTTCCAGATGAGAGAATTATGAAAATCAATCGGGAAGTAGAGTTGCTTCTACAAGGAGAAAAACGGGAAAAGGAAATAAACGAGAACTGGGAAATAGAACAGGAAGAGAGGGAAACGCAGCAAAGGGTAGAAGAGATTGCCCGTCGCCTTTTATCAATGGGCATGGAAATGGACTTTGTTGCGAGAACTACTGACCTGAGAAGGGATAGAATAATGGAACTCTATTATGAGATGTAATATTAATATGTGCATAATACAAGGGTGAGCAGTGATGAATAAACGTGATTACTTAATTAAGACCTTTTCACGAACTAAAAGAAAAGATTACGAGAACTATATTTTAACCGCTATCTGGCATAAGTTGAATAACATGGATCTTAAACCAGTTAGCCAACAATACATTAGGCGTAAGAATGGGAATCATGCTTTAATGGATCTTTATTTTCCACAATTACATATTGAGGTGGAAGTGGATGAAGCATACCATCAAGATAATAAAGAAGCTGACCAACTTCGAATGGATGATATTATTTCTGCTGTAAATGAGGAATCTATCAAGGACTTTTTATGCCTTAGAATTGATGCTTCCAAATCAATAGAAGTGATCAATGAGAGAATCAATGAGGTTGTGTCAATTATCAACGATAGAGCTTCAAAAACACCTTTAAAGTGGCTGACATACGAAGAGGAATTAAACCAATTGAAGCAACAAGAGTATTTGTCCATTTATGATGATATATCGTTCATGTACATAAAAGATATTGCAAATACTGTATTTGGTAAGAATTCTAAGGGATATCAAAAAAGTTACTTTAGGGTAAAAGATAATTTGTGGTTATGGTGTCCTAAACTATCAATTACTGTAGACGGGGATGCCAAATCAGCAGCTGGTGGTTGGCTTAACTTTTTGGCAGAAGATTGGTCTTACATTGATGAATCCCATCAAGATAGGGGAATAGTGGAAGAAAGGAAAAGGAAGTATATGGAGGAAGTTAATCTTGGTCGTGTAAGAGCGGTATTTGCCAAATATAAAAACAATCTTGGTTTTAATAGGTATAGGTTTGTTGGAGTTTTCAAAAGCTCTGGTCTATCCCCTGATAATGAAAATCTTATTAGATATATACGTATTGATGATAAGATAAAAATTGTGAAATAGTTCTCTTTTTCTAACCCGTCCTGTGTTAGGGCGAGGCCAATTGCAGCCTCTGCCCCCATGTCACAATTCCATTTTTAGGCGAATTAATTTCTAATAGGTACAATTTTTGCACGCCATTCGCGAACATCATTAGTATCTTCTGTATCAAGACCATCCGTGTCTCTTTTTATTTTAAACTGATAACCAAAATCAACTTCGCCTTTAATGGACGATAGATAATTGAAGGTTCCGCTCGAACAATTGAAGTTAGAACGATGTTGTGATTACGGATATGCTATATGATAATCGACAAATGCAAGGAATTTTTCACTAATTTGAAGATTATAGTGTAGCTTGGAAATAAAGTTCGATAATTTATAAAAAATTTTGATACAATTATGTTGATATGCGGGATTCTTCCGCAATCGGGCCAGATTGTT
>NZ_JBSVKG010000044.1:0-12364 GCF_054048505.1 Virgibacillus sp. FSP13
CTTATAGAAAAGAGTCCAGCAGTTACGTCGCATGTTCTATCAACTACGAAATGTAAAAAGCAACAAACATTAAAAAAGGGGGATGATTTGCAATGACGACAGGGTTGTTAATTACATTGATCGTCATCATTGGCATTTTGATTGTAGTACCATTACTAATTTTTTTACGTATTTATTTATCTGATCAGAAACAAAAGGAGCATTCCATTTTACGGAATTATCCAGTGTTAGGAAAAGTGCGGTATATTGCGGAAAAGGCTGGTCCAGAGTTTCGCCAATACCTTTTTAACAATAACAATGAGGGTAAACCGTTCAACCGGCGTGAATTTGAGTATGTCTATAAGGCAGCTAAATATAATAGTCGGATGATCGGGTATGGATCGGAACGGGATTTTGCTGAGGAAGGTCTATACATTGTCAACAATATGTTTCCGAGTCAGCGAGAGGAAATGAAAATTGACCAGCAGCCGAAGATTAAGACAAGGCTTTATACGATTGATAATGAAAAACTTCTCAGTCGTAAAGAACACCATGAGGAGGATATTCTTAATCCATTCTATTTAACAGATGACGAAGCTATTATTCTAGGAAAAGACACCGTTAGAAATCCGTTTAAACTAAAAGGGATAATCGGTCAATCGGCAATGAGCTTTGGTTCATTAGGAGACCATGCTATAACCGCACTTTCCAAGGGATTAGGTATGGCCGGGGGGACATGGATGAACACGGGAGAAGGAAGTATCTCACCATACCACCAAAAAGGTAATGTGGATATTATCATGCAAATAAGCCCTGGTTTGTTTGGAGTGCGCACAAAAGATGGGGAATTTGCTTGGGAAGCTTTTAAAAACAGAAGTGAAATCGAGCAGGTCAAAGCATTTGAATTAAAATTAGCGCAGGGTGCCAAAACTCGTGGCGGCCATGTTGAAGGAAGTAAGGTAACCGAAGAAATTGCTGAAATCCGCAAAGTAGAACCAGGTGTAACCATCAACAGTCCAAATCGGTTCCGTGAGTTTGATGATGCAAAAGGGTTGTTGGAGTTTCTCGATAAATTGCGTGACGTTGGTGGAAAGCCAGTTGGAACAAAGATTGTCGTCGGCGATGAACAGCAAGTAGAAAGTTATGTTCAAGCGATGAAGGAAACAGGTATTGTTCCTGATTTTATTACGGTTGACGGTGGAAACGGTGGAACAGGTGCATCTTATTACGAATTGGCCGAATCGGTCGGGTTACCAACATTTGCTGCCTTGCCACTTGTTGATGATATGTTGAAGAAATATGAACTTAGAGATCGAACCGCTATTATTGCTTCCGGGAAATTACTTACGCCAGATAAAATTGCGATGGCATTAGCTTTAGGAGCGGATTTAATTAATATAGCTCGTGGTTTCATGCTTAGTGTTGGATGTATCATGGCACAAGTCTGTCATACGAATAACTGCCCAGTTGGTGTCGCAACAACCGATCCGAAGCTGCAAAACGCGTTAAGTATTGAGGAGAAAAAGTACCGAGTATGTAACTACTTAATTGCACTTCGCGAGGGTGTATTTGAAATGACGGCTGTTGCAGGCTTGGATAGTCCGACTAAATTTAATCGTGAACATATCATTTATAAGGACCGTTTCAATCGTGCAAACAAAGTAATGAGTTATTCGCATACAAACTAATGCATATAAATTATCTGTCAATTTGTTAGATTTATAATTTACTGTTGATTCTTTACCTCATTAACTGTAGAATATAAGGTAGAAAATTATCGTTCTCGTTAATGGGGGGATATAGCGTAGTGGAGAGCTTTTTAGCTGTATTAGAAGATACGAAAGAGAAGCTTGGCAGGCAATTGCAAACAAATGAAATAGAATTTTTGCAATGGGTTTATGATCGCTATAGCGAAGAAGAGCAACAGAAGGAGAAAAATATATGTATATCGTGAAACGTTTGTAAGAAGTCTTGGGAAACCAGGGCTTTTTAGTTTGTTCATAAACTTGTCCTTTCAGTGCGTGTTCAAAAAGTTGCCAAATTAGAAGCAAGAAGGTCGAGGCGGCGTAGTCTTGAGGACCGGAATGTAGGCAAAATCTACATGAGGACCGGACTTGCACAGGACGTGCTGACTTCTGCGTTGGCTATTGACGTGGGCGGGTTTAGTAGAAGTTCCTTTGCCGCCAACGAAGAGATTCGCCGCTTATCATTTGGTGACTTTTTGAACAACCTCTTTTAGCTATTGGGAGTTATCGTGTTATACTTAAGCAAGTTCGATTAAAGGAGCGGTTCTATGGCGGTAACAACGAATACTGTAATCAAAAAAATGATGAAAGAAGTACAGCAAGTAAATAAACAACAAGCGAATCAGCAAGTAATGATGCAACATGTTGCTAATGTGAAGCTGTTATGTGAGTTACTATTGGATGAAGAAGATTCATCGGTTTTAACTAGTAGTGACATATCGGCGAGTGAAATGAAGGCAATGATGGGCGTTTCCGATCATCCGTCAGTTAGGAAGCAATCGGAGCATGAAGCGATCGACCATGATGCGAATGGTAAATCAATTTTTGACTTTTAGAGGTTGTTCAAATCGCACTAAGAAAAAGTGTATTTCTTTTTCGAGGACGTGCTAATGTCAACGTTGGCTATTGACGTGACGTTCTTAGTCGACCTTGCTTCTAATTTGGCAACTTTTTGAACAAGCACTTTTAGAGATATATACTTTAAAATATGAGGGAGAGAGTGAAGATGAAGTTATTTTTATTGCTTAGTGCAATAAATGGGTTTCTTGCTGTGGCATTAGGAGCCTTTGGGGCACATGGCTTAGAAGGAAAACTATCAGAAAAGGCATTGGCGACCTGGGATAAAGCGGTCACCTATCAAATGTTTCATACAGTGGCATTACTTTTCACAGGATTATTAATCGCCAAGATCCAGACTGGCGGTATGATGTGGGCAGGCTGGTTGTTCTTCATTGGTATCCTGCTATTTTCTGGAAGCCTTTATATCTATTCCACGACGGGAATTAAAACGTTCGCGATGATTACTCCACTTGGTGGCGTAGCATTTTTAATCGGCTGGGTTTTATTGGGGTATGCTATTGTGAAACATGTATAAGGAAGCCCAGAACACAAATAATCTTTAGAGATGGGAAATCAAATAGGTAGTAAAAATAAATAATAAAATTGCCTGTAACATGTGTTTTCCTGCACGGTTTGTTTGGTGTGTTTGCCATTCGACAATTGCACCGCTAAACATGCTTAAGGCAATCAAGTACAATGCTAGAATAATGATGAATAAGAAGCCTTTTATTAAGGCAAAAACCCCGACTAAAGCAGCGATGAGAATGGCAATCAGTTCCAATCGAATGAACTTTTCAGATGGATGTCGCATATAATTATCCCCTTTTGGGTGAACAGAGAAATAATAGTGAAAAAGGATGACGCATGATGGGACAAATACGATTCCATATGGTCATCCTTTTTGTAGGATTGTAAGACAAATGGTTCTGGATAACCGATTACGATAATTTATTGGTTACATACATGTACGGCTATCTTGATGGATAAGTAGACATTTGACCATATGGATAATTATAATTGAGTTCCTCATCAAATGTAATGTAATCAAGGTATACCATCAATAACAAGTAACGCTTATTCGTTTGTGGATCTCTTAAAATAATGTGATCTCGGCCGGCCGCTTCAACGACACCTTTAAATACCTTTTCTTGACTGTTTTCGAATGTCATGTATACGTTAGCAAGCTTTCCTTCGTTTAGTCGCAGAATATTTTCGATATACGATTGTTCTGCAGGTAGCTGACTTGGTGCTCCAGGTGTTGGCTGGACTTGCTGTTGTTGAGGGTATTGTTGTCGGTAGTCGTATACGGGATAGTAGGCTTGTGATGTTTGCGGATAATAGTAATAAGGATATGCTTGGTATGCTTGATTGCTAGTATCTTTTTTCTCGCTCATAAAAAAACCTCCTAAAATAAAATGGTAAGGAAAATCTGGGGACTAAGGTGGAATAAAGTAATTGACTGAGCCAATTACATTTCATTTGGCCTCGGTAGGCATCACAGCCATAAAGTACACCCCATTTCTGTATATCTCTATGCTGGGCCTTTTACTGATGTGTATGAAATTTGGAGAAGATGTATGACAAAATAAAAAGGATAGGGAAGGCGTGTAGAAACGAGAAAGAGGTATCTTGGTTGCGTGTAGTGGCTTCTTCATGGTCGAGAGAGCGTTATTCATTAAAAAAGCTTTCTGCATTGTGCAGAAAGCTTTCAAATTATACTTGTAAAAAAGCTGCAACATTTTCTTTCGGCAAATGGTTCCCAACAAAGAATTCACCAAATTCACCGTAACGTGCACTAACCTCATCAAACCGCATTTCATAAACGATTTTCTTCAATTCAACAGCATCATGGGCAAATAATGTCACGCCCCATTCCCAATCGTCAAAACCAAAAGAACCAGTAATGATTTGTTTTACTTTACCGGAATACTTGCGACCTGTTTTACTATGTTCATATAACAGTTTTGCGCGTTTATCAAATTCAAGAGAGTACCAGTTGTCTTCTCCTTGTCGGCGTTTATCCATTGGGTAAAAACACATATGCTCCCACTTTGGTAAAATTGGTTTGAGCCGTTCTTGAATTTTTGGAAATGATTCCAGGTCTGCCCCGCCTTTTGGTTCGGAGTACTTGGAAAGTTCGACAACGGATACATAAGAATAGGACGGTCTGAGATATTCAGCAAATTTTGTTTTGTTGAACTCGGTTTCTAGTTCATTTAGTTCAACCATTGTTGGGCGAAGAAACATGAACATGATGTCCGCTTTTTGTCCAACTACAGTATACACTACATGACTGCCGTTTTTTTCTTCTTCAACATTTTCCCATTTTGTTAACAATTGTTCGAACTCATGAATAGCTGCTTGTCTTTCTTCACTAGATGCCATTTTCCATGATGTCCAATCAATGCTTCTGAGGTCATGTAAACAATACCAGCCATCCATTGTTTCAACTGCTTCGGCCATTCTATATCTCTCCTTTAGTTTCGGTGAATAGTACGTATCATGTTTTTACTATATCATAATTAGGGGATAATAATCATGGAGAACGATCAAGGTCTTAGGTGCAAGTACTAGTGGGAGAGCGGATGCTGCTTAATTGTGAAGAATTAGTGTCAAAACGATCGATTTGGATTATGTTTTCGAACTGTCTTTCTTTCATTAGGAAATGTAATCAATTATCATTTTAAGTAGCAGGAAAGGAGGTTTCATGATGAGTAATCTATTTGAAACGTTAGAAAAGCAAGTAACCAATACGAATAAGCAAATTGTTTTTCCTGAGGGTACGGATGAGCGGATTTTAATAGCGGCAAGTAAACTTGGAACAGCGGGGATTTTAACACCGATTCTATTAGGTGACAGGGATCATATCGAGCAGAAGGCTGAAGAGATTGGTGTTGATTTGACTTCATGTAAACTAACGGACCCAGCAGCATTTGCTGAATTTGAGCGGATGGTTGAAACATTTGTCGAGCGCCGCAAAGGAAAAGTCACAGCTGATGATGCACGAAAAATTTTGCTAGATGAAAATTACTTTGGTACGATGCTTGTTTATATGAAGCAAGCTGATGGTTTGGTAAGTGGTGCTACGCATTCAACAGCTGACACCGTTCGACCAGCACTACAAATCATTAAAACAAAAGAAGGTATCCAAAAAACATCTGGTGTCTTTGTTATGGTGCGTAATGAGGAAAAGTATGTTTTTGCTGATTGTGCCATTAATATAGCCCCAAATAGTCAAGATCTTGCGGAAATCGCAGTAGAAAGCGCAGAAACGGGGAAATTGTTCGGCGTTGAACCGCGAGTGGCAATGTTGAGTTTTTCCACGAAAGGCTCTGCTAAATCAGAAGAAACAGAAAAAGTTATCGAAGCAGTGGAATTGGCAAAGGGAAAAAATGGTGAATTACTAATTGACGGCGAATTTCAATTTGATGCTGCATTTGTGCCTAGTGTTGCCAAGAAAAAGGCTCCAAATTCTATATTGGGTGGAAATGCCAATGTATTTATTTTCCCAAGCTTGGAAGCGGGAAATATCGGCTATAAAATCGCACAACGCCTCGGTGGATTTGAAGCGGTTGGCCCAATATTACAAGGGTTAAATCAACCAGTAAATGATCTATCCCGAGGCTGCAGCACCGATGATGTTTATAAATTGGCATTAATTACTGCTGCACAGGCGGAATAGAATGGTCGAAAATAACTGAATGAGGTATTACAACATGAAAAAGCTTGTCGACTCGAAGTTGCAAGCTTTTTTATTGTGGTGTAATGGCGAGTGCCTGCGTGTAGGTGAATATCGGCGCGAGAGCGGAAACATCGGCGGGAAAGCAGAAACATCGTCCCGAAAACAAAAAACATCAGCCGGAACAGTGTGCGGAGTCGTGAGGCATTGACTATAATCGCACACCTATCGTCCCAAGAGCCGCCCCGCCAACTATTCACTCCATGTCAATAATCCCTTCATTCCGTTTTCTCATCTGTTGCAAACGGGTTTGGAATGTTGCTAGTTCACGATCTGAAAACGCCGAAACAACGACTTCATCACTTAATTCTTTTAAGGTTGAATGGACTCGCCTTTTCATTTCTTCCATAGTCAATTCCATATCAAGTAACTCTGACAAAGAGGCCATTGTTGCTGGATCAACTTCTGGATATGTGAATTTTGTTTCGCCATCCTGAATACTGACGTCATAAAACTCCCGTATTAGTGCTGCGCGTTCACTTCCACTACCTTCCACATCCAGGTAAATTTGAATAGCTGCACCATCTTTGATTCGGCGCTGGGAAATTCCGGCAAATTTTCGTCCGTGGATGCTTAAATCATAATCACCTGGACAATAGGAGCCGACGATTTCGTAAGCCTCTATTTTGTCAGTAAGGTCACGTAACATGTATTGAACAAAGCTGACCATTGCTTCGTAGCATTCATGAATTGTTATATGTTTTACACCTGGCAATACAAGCGATATATTTAAAACTCCCTCATCTAAAGCTACGGCAAGCCCGCCAGAGTTTCGAACGACAGCCTGATATTCGTGATCGTGAAGCAGACGGATCCCCTCCTCAATAAAAGGCAAGCGTGCGTCTGGAATGCCAAGCACGACTGTATTGGGATGAACCCATAACCTTACAGAAGGTGGGGAATCTCCTTCGCTAACAGACATAGCTAATGCGTCATCAATCGCAAATGAAGTCATTGCGGAAACTGGCACATCGTTGAAATAATTGTCGTTAGATTGATCTATATAGCGAAATGTCGTATGACGAACAATTTCTTTCCAAGTTTTCATTATGTTCTCCTTCATTAAATTCCTATGTACCTCTTTTTAACTTTGACTATCTATTATATAATAAAACAAAACTGTCGAAAAGAAACGGGTTGTTTTTAAAAATGGCTTATAAAGATGAACAATTAGATGAGGAAAAGGTTTTTAAAGATCCAGTACATAGATATGTCCATGTAAAGGATTTAGTAATATGGGACCTGATTGCGACACCAGAATTTCAGCGGTTGCGACGTATTAAACAACTGGGGACAACCAACTTAACCTTTCATGGTGCGGAACATAGCCGGTTTAACCATTCGTTAGGTGTTTATGAAATTGTCCGGCGAATTATTTATAATTTTAAAGATCGGCCTCACTGGAACAACGATGAGCGACTGTTATGCCTTTGTGCTGCATTGTTGCATGATTTGGGGCACGGGCCGTTTTCTCATTCATTTGAAAAAGTATTTAAGCTTGACCATGAATACTTTACCCAGCAAATTTTACTCGGTGATACGCATGTGCACACGATTTTGGAGCGGGTTGAAGCGGGATTCTCTCAAAAAGTGGCCGATGTCATTGCCAAAACGTATGAAGATAAATTAGTTGTCAGCTTGATATCCAGTCAAATTGATGCTGACCGGATGGACTATTTGCAGCGTGATGCCTATTTTACCGGGGTTAGTTACGGCCATTTTGACATGGAGCGGATCCTACGGGTGATGCGCCCGATTGATGATCAGGTTGTGATTAAATCAAGTGGGATGCATGCGGTGGAAGATTATATTATGAGCCGGTACCAAATGTATTGGCAAGTCTATTTTCACCCAGTTACAAGAAGTGCAGAAGTTATTTTGTCAAAAATTCTACACCGTGCGAAGTATTTGTTTGAGCATAATTATACATTTAAGTTGGAACCAACACATTTTGTTTCCTTTTTTAATGAAAAAGTAGATTTGCAGGAATATGTAAAACTGGATGAAGCGATCGTTTTCTATTATTTTCAGCTTTGGCAGGAGGAAGATGACGATATTTTGCGTGATTTGTGCGAGCGATTTATGAACCGTCGCTTGTTTAAGTATGTGGAATTCAATCCAAATCTACAAATGAATGAGTGGATGGAATTATACCGTTTATTTCAAGGTGTTGGGATTGATCCAGAATATTACCTTGTTGTTGATTCGTCATCAGATTTGCCATATGATTTTTATCGTCCTGGTGAGGAAGAGGAACGGTTGCCAATTCATTTGTTAATGCCGAATAACGAGCTTCGAGAATTGTCAAGGCAATCCGATATTGTTGAGTCCATTTCCGGGAAAAAGCGAACGGATCACAAATTATATTTCCCCGCTGATTTCTTGAACAAGCTTACTGATGATGATGTGAAGAAACGAATGTTAGAACTTTTATATGGTGAAGGAGCGGAAAACCATGTTGACTAATCATGCTAAATTAATGCAATTTTTCTCGGTTGCAAAGGAAGTTACAGGACGGAAAAAACTGCAGAAAATGATCTATATTTTACAGAAAAATCATGTTCCGTTTGAGGAAAAATATCAATTCCACTTTTATGGGCCATATTCGGAAGAGCTCTCACTAAGGGTGGAAGAGTTGACGAATCTAGGGTTTATTACGGAAGAAAAAGAGGAGAAAAGCAGTTATTATCAATACAATTATAAGATAACTAGTGATGGTAAGGAGTTTTTAAACCAATTTGCCTTGGACATGCCGGATTTTACGAAAAAAGTGGACATGCTTAAATCAAAGAGTTCACGTTTTCTTGAGCTTGTTTCGACGATGTTGTTTTTCGATGACTTATCAAAAGACGAAGTTGTTCAAAAAGTTCATGTCGTCAAACCAAAACAGAAGTATTCGGATGAAGAAATTAGGGAAGCTTGGCTGTTTATTGATGCATTAAACGAAAATCCACCTGTGTCATAGTATTCTAAAGGGTTACCAGTTTATAAAAGTGCGCCGTAGCGATTGGATGAAATTGACTTCTAAACTATGCTACAATAATAGGCAATAGCAAAATAGGAGGGTCCTTGAATGAGTTCAGATCAATCTGCTAATCAAAAGAAAAGTAATCCATTTACGATAATAAAAGACGATCCACTTGATGGCGATAAAGGATATGGCGCTGGATCGATCAGTCTTGAAAATATGTCCCCGGTAATTGTTGATCCGAATGAAGATCGAGCGTTTGTTGATATGGGTGCTATGCATGCGCGTAGTGAAGTGGAGCGCCGTGTGAAATTCTTACCTGATAAAGATGCAGTTCCAAATGGCAAATTGTATTGGATTGTTTGGGTAACTGTTGAAAATGGGGAAAACGGCCCTTATTTTTCCGGCGTATGTGGCAGTGAAATTCGGGTTGACCGTTCCATTAAACGAGCATACAAATCCATGCCTGAGCATGTGACACATATGGAAAAGTCTTTAAAAGGGAAAGTTATGGTCGAGCATATGGATGAGCATTCCAAGCATTTGTTAAAAGACTTTCTTGTTGACTTTAATGGTGGTGAAATGTGGAAAAATTCTACCGATGAATTGAAGCAAGCACTACCAGAATAATGAACAATTTGTGAACGAATCATGAACAATTGCTTAAATTCTTGTGCTTTACGATAGAAATTTGTAAAATATGTATACATGGGCTTACACATGTATTACTAGGACAAAAAAGAAGCTGACTCAACAAGTGGGACGGACCCCGCTGTGTGTCAGCTTCTTTATTTTTATTGTGGCTTTGGCATTAAATAATGTCACCAGCATGTCATTCACCTAAAACAGCATCTCGAATATTTCTTGCAATATACCGTCTTTTTCCTTTGTGTCATCCTGTTCCCTTTTATCCTGTTTCTTCAACTTATGCTCCTCATCTTCTGGTAAATGTGTGGAGCAATAGTCCTTTGGTTCAGTCCCCTTTTTAAAATACATAACCCGACGATGTGGACAATAAGACGTTGCACGCGCGCCGGACTCGGGATCAATGGCCACACCGACAACTCCGTTTGGAACATCGAACTTATTGTTGGATACATCTTCGTGGGCTGCTTCCATGAATGCTGCCCAGACATTTTTGGCGTAGGACACTTCAGCAACCTTTTCCACCTGGCGATTGTCGTCATATCCTGTCCAAATACCGGTTACAAGGTCAGGACTATACCCAATCATCCAGCTGTCTGAATTGGTTGTCCCAGATTTTCCAGCATATGTATGTGTGAGTTGATCCGCGATCGTGGACCCTGTTACAGCCATGTATCCATTTAACGAACGATCAAACATTCCAGTCAATAATTGAGTTAAAATGAATGTCCGCTGCGGATCTAATACCTGTTTACCAGTCGAATTTTCACGTTCATAAACGACTTTCCCTTTTCGATCAACGATTTTTTCAATGGTATGACCAGTAATTTTCTGACCGCCATTTGCTAACATGCCGTATCCTGTCACCATTTCTTCCACAGATACAGATGCTGTTCCTAATGCGAGTGAGGGGACAGATGGTAATTTGCTGTTAATCCCAAATGTACGAGCCGTGTCGATTAATTTCTCAACTCCAAGGAAGAGGTTGGTTTTCACTGCATATACGTTGTCAGACAGTGCTAACGCTTGTGCAAGTGTAATCGGTTCATTGGCATAATAACCATTGAAGTTACTTGGTTGATAGACATCTCCATCCTCTAATTTGAACACTGTTGGCTTACTCATCAGCTTTGTGGTCGGGGTATAGCCGTTTTCCAATGCTGCATAATATAAAAATGGCTTGAATGTAGACCCCGGCATCCGTCTTGCTTGGATGGCGCGATTGAATTTACTTGCTTGATAGTCACGGCCGCCAACTAATGCCTGAATTCCACCTGTAGACGGGTCCATCGCGATTGCACCAACTTCCATCTTACTGCTGTCTTGAAAAACAGCATCAATTTTTGCTTCCAGTTGTTTTTGTTGCTCCAAATCCAATGTTGTGTAAATCTGGTAGCCACCGGAACGGATTTGCTCCTCATCAAGTTTTAAAATAGTTGCCGCATCCTGTAAAACAGTATCCTGAAAATATGGTGCTGTCCGATCCTCTTTCTGTTTTTTTGGTTTTGCAAACGCTAATTTTTCACTTGTGGCCAAAAAATAAGTTTCTTGATCAATTACGTCTTTTTCCAAAAGTAATCCGAGGATCCACTTCTGCCGTTCTTTGGCATTTTCCATATTGTTAAAGGGCGAATAATAGGTGGGCCCTTTCGGGATTGCAGCAAGCATAGAGGCTTCAGCGAGGGATAGCTCATCTGCTGATTTGTTAAAAAAATACCTGCTGGCTGCCTCCACACCATATGCGCCATGTCCATAGTAAATCGTATTTAAATAGCCCTCCAAAATTTCATCCTTTGAATAAAACATTTCCAAGCGGACTGTATAAAAGGCTTCCTGTAGTTTACGTGTCCATGTTTTATCAAATGATAAATAGAGATTGCGGGCATACTGCTGTGTCAGTGTACTGGCACCTTCTTTTAGCGACATATTTTTTAGATCAGTCCAAATTGCACTAGCAATACGTGGAATGTCAAAACCGTTATGGTCATAAAAATGTTGATCCTCGGCAAGTAATGTTGCTTTAACAAGCTGGTCTGACATGTCGTCTAAATCAACCCAATAGCGACTTTCATTTCCGCTTTCTTCGCCAATCACCTGATTGTCTTTGCTGTAATAGATCGTATTTTGATCGGTTGTAAGCTTGGGCGGACCGAGTAGAAAGCTAACCAAATAAACACCAGCCACAAACGTAACGGCAAGCAACACCATTCCAATCGATATTTTCAATAAAAAGCGCTTTTTTATCTTTTTCCAACTCATCATTTTTAGCTCCAATTTTCATGTTGTATGCATTTTTACCATTATGGGAAAAGATAAACAGATATAAACACGGCCCAAAGAAAAAATGTTGACAATGTAGAAACGCCCCTCCTATGAGTGGGCGTTTTTACATCGGCGCGAGAAGCAAAACATCGGCGCGAGAAGCAAAACATCGGCGCGAGAAGCAAA
>NZ_JBSVKG010000045.1:0-11073 GCF_054048505.1 Virgibacillus sp. FSP13
TAAATAACATTTCATAACCTATTCTTTGGCTTTTGCTATTTGTTTAAGCGTATTCTTACCAGCGAGGGTTGTTTCAATTGAAAAATCTTTACCTTCTTTTATATATTGATTAACTGATTTAATGACTTCTTTTCCCGCAGTAACTCTTTTTGCCTCCGGATTTTCTGGATCCAATCGTCGTGCAATAGCATCGGCATCTATATTAATATCAACACCAAGTTTTTGGGTGCTAATCAAACCTGTCGATGTGTCATTTTTACCGGACTTTTTGAACAACCTCTATTTGTAAGGATGTTGCTTGGAATAATCCTCATTATAGTCGCTGGTATTCTCTTTTATATTGGTTTTGTTAACATTAGAGGATTCGAAGGTGCAGCTTATGGCATTCTTAGTTTCTTTTTAGTCATTTTTTCTATTATATCTATTATCGGAAAAAAGATCAGCTATAAACGGCTCAACTAAAGGTAATTTACATCAAGTGACAAGTGTGAATGGCTAGTCAACGTTCTTCTTTTAACCTCAAGTATACGTAAAACGAAAAATAAACAAATCGAGTCAAACCTACACAATATGAAAAGTTAAATGTGGAGGTACTCTAAGTGAATTGTACCTCCTTATAACATTACATGGAATTGAAATGGATAACGAATCCTTATCAATGAACATGTCAGGTATATTACACCAAAACCTCATAGGAACGCATTTTCTTTTTCAATTTGAACGTGTCATCTTTTACTGGGTTTTTTTGCATTTCCTTATGTTCTTGAATATGCTCATCCCTAGAAATCCAACTCTTAAAATCAGACTGCTCCTCCCATTTGGAAACGAGAACATACTCCACTTCCTCATTATGATATTTCCGCCAACATTCAAAAGATATATTTCCTTTTGCCTCTAATGCTTCGTCTTTGTTCTTCATTGCCTTCTTTTTCAAACGATCCTCGAACTCTTTATCTGTTGTAAAGCTCGCATTCATTACAAACATGGAATCCTCCTAACCATTTTTATCGAGGATGATAATCATTATCATCTATATCTGCTTATTATCTTACTGGAAAGGGAAGACCTTTTCAATAGGGATGTACGAAACTTTTCCTGTATTGTTGATTACAGCTAATGAAATATTGGCTTTGACTTAAATCAAATTAAGGAGATTCTAAGGTATTGCTTTTAATGTTTATGGGAACACCCTTGATTTTGCATTTGCTTCATAAAGTTTTCACAGCTTCAAATAGTAACAATTTAGCTCGCTCCCAAATTATTTTTAACAACAGCTTTTTAAATGGCAGAATAAAATGATTTCTTTAATAACTCGGATGAATATAATGGAAGTTAATGTTAAAATAGAACCATATTATGAAACGAATGGAGCAGGTTAACAGGGAAAAGGTGGCGGGGTTTTGGCAAAGGAAAATGTGATAGCGTTCATTTTTAACGAAAAGAAAAAGAATACTGAGGGGCCAAGTTTGTGAGTAAATGTACGTAAACTAACTGGACTAATCTTAAACAAGAAATTGAAATTGCACCCTTGCATTTAAAGGGGCGTTGAAAAGTGACATTAATTATTTAAATATTAGAATTATTATATAGCATTAAATTCAAGGAGGAGTTAAGATTGGACTTAAAAGTAGGAGATAAGATAAGCTTTGAACGAATATTCACTAAAGAAGATGTTGAAATGTTTACAAAAATATCTAGGGACGAAGGCGATCATCATATGAATCCCGATGAACAGGGTAGACTTGTTATTCAGGGTTTATTAACTGCAACATTACCAACAAAAATTGGCGGGGATAACAATGTACTCGCTCGCACGATGAATTTTGAGTTTTTAAGACCAGTGTTTACGGGAGATACAATATTCTGTGAAGTAACTATTGAAAAGCTTGAAAAGCAAGATAATAATCGAACAGCTATTGTTGCATCTTTTTTATGCACAAATCAGAATGAGAAACAAGTATTGAAAGGAAACTTTGCAGGAGTGATATTATAAGAGGTTGTTCAAAAAGTCACCAAATGATAAGCGGCGAATCTCTTCGTTGGCTTGTCTTTCCGGTCCTCATGTAGATTTTGCCTACATTCCGGTCCTCAAGACTACGCCGCCTCGACCTTCTTGCTTCTAATTCGGCAACTTTTTGAACACGCACTATAAACTTATTATTTCTTAACGAATGTGTGCGTTAGTAAAAAAATTATTAGATCATTAAGCTAACTTTGCGATTAGGAGGTTTCACGTTGAAGAAAATTCCTGGGTTATTATTTTGCTGCTTTTCTCTTCTTATTATGTTGTCTGCTTGCCAAATGGGATATAGCGATGAATATATAGAATGGGGAGAGCAAACTAATAGTAACACGACTGAATTATTGGAAGAAAATGAAATACCCTATAAGATCAACAATGAAATGATCTATATTCCTGAGGATGCATTTGATGATGCGATTTTTTGTTGTTCGTAATATAAAATTAAACGTAAGTAATTCTTATAGTTAACAAAAAACGGTGATTTTATTTCTACTATGTCTAGTAAACTATCAATCATAAGAATAAAGGGAAGTAGTGGAATTATGATAATTAAAAAAGAGGAAAACACACAGTTTGATTTGGTTGTTTCTAATGTGAGGAAGACATCTGAAGAAGTTGATTGTTCAGGTGCATCTGTTTTTATTATTCATGACGATAAAATAGTTACAGAAGAATATTGGGGGAAGCATTCTAAGGAACTTAATTCCAGACCTATTCAGGAAGACACACAATTTCATGTCGCATCAGTTCGAAAAAGTTACATAGGGTTTGCAGTTGCTTATGCGGTTAATGAAGGGTATATAGAATCAATAGATGACTCAATAATAAATTACCTTCCACTGAAAAAAATGTCAACATTAAATGAAATTACAATAAGACACTTACTTACACATACGCATGGTTTAAGGGGGATTAATGGGGGGATATATAGAGAATTTCCGTCTGGTAAGAATTGGGCATATCGTGGTATTGGGATTGATATTTTGACGCAAATCGTTATAAATGCGACTGGTAAATCAGTAGCTGAGATAGTAGCTATTAATGTATTTAAACCTCTGAATTTTACGGAGACTGGATGGTACGGAGAATTAAATGAAAAACTTGTTCATGTTATACGCGAACCCAACGATATAAATTGGACTACAAGTAAAAGTACAGACGGTGACAAGATGAATATGTATGTATCGTCAAGGGAGATGGCTAAATGGGGATACCTTCATCTTAAACAGGGATATATTAATGGAGAACAAATTGTATCCAAAGAAATTATAAATATTGCTACATCCCTTCAAAGCCCATATTTAATAGATGTCGAACTACCACAAAACGGCTATTTATGGTTCGTAAAAGACTTACCAGCAAGAAAATCGGAAATTGGTGAACTTGTTCCTAAAGGCTCCTTTCAAATTTTAGGCTATACAGGAGTGACTCTTCTGGTTATTCCCCAGCATAATCTTGTGGCAGTGCGTGCGTTTAATAGTTTTGGTTCTCCTGATGGATTTGATTATTTAGCTGATGTTCGAAAATTTGGCGATACTATTATGACATGCCTGTTAAACTAAAGGATTTTGAAGCAAGAGAATCTATTTAGAAATTAAAGGAGGTTGCGGTTTTGAGACTTAGACAAATGGCAGTCGCTTTCCTTTTAAGTGAGCAACAAAAAGTATTGTTTCTTCAAAAAAGCAAATAGACACTTTCTTCGCGGGATTTTTAGTTCCAATAGGCGGACATATAGAAGGCACTGAAATAAATGAACCTCAAAAGGCATTTTTAAGAGGGATTGATGAAGAAACAGGATTAAAGAGTGATTACACAGAAAATCTAACACTTAGATATATTGTACATAGAATAAAGGGAGGTCAAAGTCGTTATTGCGATTGTTCCTGTTTTTAATTATTCAACTATTGAACGGGTTAGTGGAAGAAGAAAGGACAGAGGTTAATTTATGGAAATAATTTTTATGTTTGTGATGGGAATGATTGTCTTTATTATAGCTGTAATAGCGATTTTTAATGGAGCAACACATCGGATTAAAAGTCCAATCGATGATTTAAAAGAAGAGATTTCAAATCTTGAAAAAAGGGTCAATGACCTTGAAAATGAAAAGAAAAATAATACCTAATTATTATGTTCAAGAAAACGGGTGCTTTTCTTTAAGTACAGCCGCTTCTTGTACTAAACAGCAGCATAATTTTAAGAAGGGGGGTCTAGATGGATAACAACACAGAAAAAAATTCACCGGTAATAGAGGTCATTTTCAATGAGAAAAAATATTCCATAACTAAAAATATAATAGCTCTATTTTACATTGCACTAATAAGCTACTCTCAATTTACAAATAAGGATGTCTTCGGTTTTACTTTAGTGTTTATTGTTACTATTGTTGGCAACATTTATTTTATTTGTAAACTTTCTTTTTATAATACAAATAGGGAAATTAAAGATATTGTACTTCTAATCATATTTGTTATATTGCTTTTTTGGGGAATTTATACCTTTTACACTGTGTTTTAGGATTTCTGACTAACAAGTGTAATTTCGGAACAAGAAAATCGCTTTTTGAACTATAGGGGCAGATTAATTTTAGAAAATATAACCAAGTGGAGGGGATAAACAAGTGAGAAAAACAATTGACCAATTATTTCTTGATGAATTAGTATCATCTGCTTTATCAAAGAAAAATATATTTGGTACAGTATTATGTGTTGAAAAAGGAGATAATTCGATATCCTTCATGAGCAGAGCTGGGAATTTAACCGCAGATAAACCTTATTTCATCGCAAGCGTAACAAAATTATACGTCAAGGCTGTCTTACTAAAATTAAGATCAGAAAATCTTCTACACCTTCAAGATAAAATCTCCAAATACTTTTCTGATGATATTCTTCATGAACTCCACCTATTAAAGGGTAAAGATTACTCTAAAGATATAACAATCAGCCATTTAATGTCCAATACATCAGGAATACCTGATTACTTTTCTTCTGATGTGATTACGGAATTAACAGCAGGAAAAGATCAAAGTTGGGGCTTTGAAAAAACAATTGCAAGTGCAAAACAGAAAAAACCAAAATTTGCACCTGGAAAAAAGGCTCAATATTCCGATACCAATTATCAGCTTTTAGGTAAGATTATCGAAATGATAACAAAAAAAGACATCCATACGGTTTTCAAGGTATTTATTTTTGATGAACTAAAATTAGAGGAAACTTATTTATATGAAGATGTGAATGATCTACGCCCAGAGACTTTCTATTTCAAAGATAAGGAAATCCATTTACCTAAATATATGTCATCAATAGGACCTGAAGGAGGCATTGTATCGACAGCGAAGGAAACTATGATTTTTTTAAAGGCATTTATGAATGGACACTTCTTTCCAAAAGAATATTTCAAAGAACTTAAAAGTTGGAAAATTCTTTTTGGCCCAGGATTATTTTTTTATGGTGTTGGGATAGCAAGTCAGCCTATTTCACTTAAAGAATTAAAAGGTGGATTAATTGGACATTGGGGGCAAACAGGTGCTTTTGCATTTTATCATCCGAAGACTGACCTATACTTTACGGGAACTGTTAACCAGTTTTATGGACATAGTGCCGCTGCAAAAATGATGATAAAAATCATTAAAATGTATAAATAGAATTAACTATATGCCGGGAATAAGTATTATTGCATTAATGAGTGCTTTAACACAATAAGTAGATTGTCTATACGTACGATATTTATGGCGAGGAGCGGCTAAGACGAGCAAGTAGTGATGAATTCTTTGTACAAAAGGCAATTGGATGGGTATTACGTGAATATGCCAAAACTCGCCCCGAGAACGTAAGAAATTTTGTTGCTAATCATTACTTAAAACCACTTAGTAAGCGGGAAGCATTAAAACATCTTTAAGGCACAATGATGTAATGCTTATTTTATTGTTGTTTAGGGGGGCGAATTATTATGAGACTACATATTATTGGTGGTGCGGGAAGTGGAAAATCATATATAGCTGAGCAGTTAAGCAAAAAGTTCAATATACCACACTATGATTTAGATCATATATTTTGGGATAAAAATGCAGATGAGTACGGTATAAAAGCTCCACCAACAGTAAGGGATAATAATTTGAAAGAAATTGTGGAACAGCCTGCATGGATTATTGAGGGAGTATATTTTAAGTGGTTAGATCCAAGTTTTGCATTGGCTGATCATATATTTATCTTAAATACTCCAGTTGCAATTCAAGAAGAAAGAATTTGGAGTAGATACAAAAAAAGAAAAGCAGGGGTTTTACCTTCAACTAAAAATGAAACAATCCAAAGTGTTAAAAAGTTAATTGATTGGAATAAAAAATATAACCATGATTTCTTACCAAATTTTGTTCGAAACAATGACTATAAAGGGAAAATGATTCAACTTGAAAATAATGAGAACATCTTCAATTATTTAATGTAGTTATTAAGCTAACGGGCCCTTAAGTCCAATAAGATATAGTAGATTAAATAGAAATCCACGTGTTTTCTGCGTTGGTTCTATTTACCATTTCTCCACAGTTTCGAAACCACAAAAAAATTGCAACCCTTTTTTCTACACACACAACAAATTCTAGTTTCCCTATGCTATCTCTGCTATTATTAGTAATATAGAATTACTTGAGGAGCGAACGAAACATGGCAGCTAGAGCAGATATAGATTTTCAAAAAGACTTATTTGATGCAGCGACAAAAATGCGTGGTAGTGTAGCGCCGGCTGATTACAAGCATTATGTGTTGCCGTTGATATTTTTACGATATTTATCGAATCGATATGAAATCAGAAAAGACGAGATTCATAGTTTAGTAGAAGTGTGTCAAGGGACTCGAGTTTGTTTACAAGGTAGATAACGAGGAAAAAGTACAGCATGTTTATCCAATTGATTGGGAACATCCGGAAAACAATGATTTTCTTGTCGTAAATCAATTTTCGATTGAAGGGCGCATGTCACGTCTCCCGGATGTTGTTATTTTTGTGAACCGGCTTCCGCTGATTGTGTTTGAATTGAAAAATCCGAATAAAGAAAATGTTACCGTTCATGATGCTTATAACCAGATCCGCAACTATACGTATGATATTTCGCAGTTGTTTGAATATAATGCCTTTACCATTATTTCGGACGGGGTGGAAACAATGCACGGGATGCCGTCTGCTGAATATGATTTTTTTGCTTCGTGGAAAACAATTGATGGTGTGAACGTGGACAATAATGTGGCGAATACGATGCGAACGTTAATTCAAGGGTTGTTTCCGAAAGATCGGCTGTTGAATTATATCCGTAATTTCATTGTTTTTTTGGATAAAGGGGATAAGCGGATAAAGATTGGTGCGAAATATCATCAATATTTTGGCGTGAATTTTGCCGTTGAGGAGACTGTACGGGCAACGCGTCCTGATGGTGATCGGCGCATTGGTGTGATGTATCATACGACTGGTTCTGGTAAATCGATCAGTATGTTGTTTTATAGTTCGATTTTGGCCAAGCATAAACAATTGGATAATCCGACAATTGTCATTCAGGTTGATCGAAATGACTTGGATGTGCAGCTGCATGACACGTTTTCGGAAGGGTATAGCTTGATTGGACATATTCATCATGCGGAAAAATCCGATCAATTACGTGACCTGTTAAAAGGTGAAGGTGGCCAGATTGTTTTTTCCACGATTGAGAAATTTCGGCTGAAGGAAGGGGAGGCCAAACACCCTGTACTATCAGATCGCAGCAATATTATCGTTATTTCCGATGAAGCCCATCGCACTCAATCTGGCTTTGACGGTGGATATGCGGCGCAATTACGGCATGCGGTGCCAAATGCTTCATTCGTTGGGTTTACGGGTACACCGGTTCAACTGCTCGGTAATAACACAGAGGAAATTTTTGGCCATGTGATTCACCGATACGATATGGCGCAGGCTGTCCAGGATAAAGCTGTTTTGCCATTGTATTATGAAAGCCGAATGATTCCGCTCGATTTTGCAGGGGCGGGAATTGATGAGGAGTATGCAAATATTATTAGTGAGATTGGCATGGAAGATGAGGAATCCGATTCGTATAAGCTGAAATGGGCAGCACTGGAAAAAGTAGTTGGGACACCGAAACGTTTGCACAAACTTGCGGGGTCGATTTTGGATCATTTTAATGCGGCGGCAAATCCATTTCAAAAAGGGATGGTCGTCTGCATGAGCCGGCAAATTGCGGTCCGCTTGTATGATGAGTTGAAAAAGCGGGATGATTGTCCGGAAGTGGAAATTGTCATGACCGGAAAGATTGCCAAAGATCCGGATCGCTGGCGGGTGCAAAATTCTGGCAGCAAATACGCGCATATTAAAATGAAAGAAGAACAGGAAGATGTTAAAAAGCGCCTGAAAAATCCGGAAGATCCATTGAAACTAGTGATTGTTGTTTCCATGTGGCTGACAGGTTTTGATGCTCCGAATCTATCATTCTTATATGTTGATAAGCCGATGCATGGTCATAACCTGATCCAGGCGATCGCCCGGGTTAACCGTGTTTTTCCTGGAAAAGAAGGCGGGCTAATTGTCGATTTCATTGGGATTGCTACATCGCTGAAAGAAGCAACAAATAATTATACCGGAGCTAATGCGACCAACCAGACAAACATTGACGTGGACGCTGCGGTTGGAGTTTTTCAAAAACATTTGCAAGAAGTGCGTGGACTATTTAGGGCGATTGAACATCGTGATGATTGGCGGGCATTGCCGAAGATCAAGCGGGATGATTTGATTGCTGATTTGGTGAATGAACAGTTAAATGGTGATCCGGAATCCTTTGTTGAGACATGTGTGAAGTTAGAAAAAGCATATAAACTCATCAAACATCTACAGGAAATTATTCCACTGTCAGATGAAGTTACCCTTTATCAGATGGTGCGTGTCCAAGTGAAAAAATTAATTTCGCCAGGCAGAGTGGGAACAGAGAGCAATCAGACAATTGAGGAGCGGCTTAATTAATTAGTCGATAGCCATCTGGAGACGAAAGATCCAATCGATATTTATCAAGTAGCTGGAATTGAGAAGCCTGATATTAGCATTTTGGATGAAGCGTTTTTGAAAGATATTGAAAGCAAGCAGGAGCATGAAGACCTAAGACTGAAATTACTACAGAAACTGTTAGAAGATCACATTACGGTGAATTTTAAAAAGAACAGTCCGAAAGAGCGCCAGATGCGTGAACTGTTGGAAAAGACGCTGACCGATTATCATAACCGAATTATCCAAGCGGCCGATGTTGTTCGGAAATGGTAGAGATGCGAAAAGACATCGATGAAGAAGCTGAATTTCGTGGAGAGCTAGGTTTGAATGATGAAGAGGCTGAATTTTATAAGGCGATAACTGGCCTAGAAATGGAGGCTTTTGACAATAAGTTCTTGACCGATTTAATTCATAAAGTGGTAAAAGAGCTGAAGAAAAACTTGAGCCAGAATTGGACAAGCGACCACCGCAAAAATATTTATGCCAAGGTGAAAATTTCCGTAAAAAATGTGTTGATGCGTGAGAATATCAAGGGGAAACAACTGTTGTTTATTACGAATGCGATTATGAAGGAAGCGGTCGAGCAGTATGGGGATTGGCCGAATGAGGCGTAGTGCGGGATGATATGACCGCACTCTACGTAACATTGTGTAAGCGTTTGTGCTATTATGTTGCAGTGGAAATATTTTGATAAGGCATCCACATCAGAAACTGCTTTAGATCTTGTAGGTAGCGTACCATCCTTAACATAGTTTTTTCCACTGAATAACAAAAAACGTACCAGATAGACTGTATACGACTTCATTTCTTTTGGATAATCAAAGCTAAATACCGATAGTTTTTGAATCAAGAATGATATATTTGTTGTATAAATTTGATTGATTTTCAATAAAAGCAGTCTTCCGCGATGGGGCCATATTGTCGAATAACTTATAAGTAAGTAAAACCTCCCAATCATAAGGAAGATTGAGAGGTGGGTTGGATTAGCTAGAAGTTATTTTTTTACAGCATGGATGTAGTGAATCGTTTCGAATGCAGACAAATAATCTGAACGATCACCAAAGAACCGATTATTAATAGCAACAGGTGATAAATGTTCATAAATGAATAGACCTGAGTTTTCCAACATTTTTTCCATTTCTTCATAGATAAAACATGATTTCATTGGTTCACCACTTGCTGAAGCCATTTGAACCATATTTTGAACTCGATTGGACAATCCTTTTTCTTCAAAAAGTTTATCGTCTGCATAATCAAAAACGATGGAACTTCCTGATGGGACGTTTGTAAATAACTCATTAATTAAATTTTCATTTTCTTCTTTCGTTAAATAATATGAAACACCTAAAAGACTAAAGAAAGTCTTTTTGTAAGGTATAAAACCTTCCTCAACAAGATTTTGCATAATAAAATCTTTGGTGAAGTCCATTGAGATAAAGTGAAGATTATCGGGAATTTGATAATTAGCATCTGATAATCTTTTCTTTTTAAAATTTAGTGTAGACGGATAATCGACTTCGAATATTTCTAAGTTGTTGTTTAGTTCTTGATTTCGGAAACAAAAGGTATCTAATCCGGCTCCCAGAATGACATACTGTTTAGCGCCTAGTACAATTTCATGAAACAATACATTTTCACAATAGGCAGCACGTGCTAAAGGAGTTGGAGAAAGCTGGACTTGTGTAATCCATTTTAAAATTTCATCAGGATGATTTTGAAACTTCTTAGCAATTTCATTATTAAAGAATTGAATTCCTTTAATCATGTTTTCACGGATATCGCTACATTCCTTTTTAGTAATTAAATCCTTTGCAATAAAATCATCAAAAATTTTTGGTGTGTCATGTTTACTGTGGTATGCTCGACTAAAAGCTGATATTAAGGAAGTTAAACTTGATTCATTTTTCTTCATGTATTAATCCTCCCATAAAACAAAAATAAGATTCCCCTGGCCAGGAGAATCTTATTATACACAAAAAATAAATAATAGTAAATTATAGCATAATTAAGTTTTTTTGTCAATAAAAAACACTTCGTTT
>NZ_JBSVKG010000046.1:0-10077 GCF_054048505.1 Virgibacillus sp. FSP13
GGGGTGATAACGAATGCAGGAAGCCGAATATGCAATTGCCGGTATCACATGGTTTTGGATATTTGTTCCGATGCCGATCTTAATTTTACTGTCGATTATAACTTTATTCACCGAGAGGAAGTGATTCGTTCATGGAAATGGAAACGCTTATTACGTTTATTGTTTATTTAATTGGAATGCTTGTTATTGGTATTATCATGTATCGTATGACGAATGATTTATCTGACTATGTGCTAGGGGGACGTAAGCTTGGCCCGGGTGTTGCCGCATTAAGTGCTGGCGCTTCGGATATGAGTGGATGGCTATTGCTTGGTCTGCCTGGGGCAATTTATGCTTCAGGTTTGTCGGAAGCATGGATGGCAATTGGCCTGGCAACTGGGGCATATTTGAACTGGCAATTTGTTGCAAAGCGGTTACGGGTTTATACAGAGGTATCAAACGATTCTATTACTGTTCCGGACTTTTTAGAAAATCGTTTTCGAGATAAATCGCATGTTCTTCGCGTGATTTCTGCATTGGTTATTCTGTTGTTCTTTACCTTTTATACATCTTCCGGGATGGTTGCTGGTGCAAAGTTGTTTGAAGCTTCGTTTGGCTTATCCTATCATTCGGCACTATGGATTGGGACGATCGTTGTTGTATCCTACACACTTTTAGGGGGATTCTTGGCTGTTGCATGGACAGACTTTTTCCAAGGTATTCTCATGTTTTTAGCCCTAATTGTTGTACCGATCGTTGCACTAAACGAAATGGGTGGATGGAATGCAGCGGTTCAAGCGGTTGGTGAAATCGATCCATCTCATCTTAATATGGTAGAGGGTGTTGGACTGTTAGCAATTATTTCATCTGTTGCCTGGGGGTTAGGCTATTTTGGGCAACCACACATTATCGTTCGTTTTATGGCACTTCGATCACCTAAAGATGTAAAGAAAGCTCGTTTTATTGGTACAACTTGGATGATTTTGGGCTTATATGGGGCAATCTTTACCGGATTTGTCGGACTCGCATTTATTAGTACACAGGATGTATCTGTCCTAGGAAAGTTTGGAATTGATGTTGTAACCGAAAATGGTTTGCAGATGCTAGCCGATCCGGAAAAAATATTTATTGCCTTTTCACAAATTTTATTTAATCCAATTGTAGCTGGCGTTCTTCTTGCTGCTATTTTATCAGCGATTATGAGTACCATTGACTCACAATTATTGGTATCGTCATCAGCGGTAGCAGAAGATTTTTACAAGGCGATTTTCCGCAGAGAAGCCACTGATAAAGAATTGGTATGGGTTGGCCGTATTGCGACATTAGTAATTGCTATAATTGCCGCACTGCTTGCCTTAAATCCAGATAGCTCTGTACTCGAACTAGTAAGTTATGCCTGGGCTGGATTTGGTGCTGCATTTGGGCCAATCATTTTACTATCGTTATTTTGGAAAAAGACAACGCGTAATGGTGCATTGGCAGGAATTATCGTCGGTGCTATAACCGTTATCATCTGGGGCGGATTTTTGTCAGGCGGAATCTTTGATTTGTATGAAATTCTTCCGGGTTTCTTGTTTAACTTAATTGTTGCGGTTGTCGTTAGTTTGTTGGAAAAACCATCAGCTGAAATTGAAGCAGAATTTGATCAGGCCGTTGCGAAAATGGAGGAATAACAAGCGCTTCAACAAACACTCCTCACTTTAATTTAGATGGGGGGTGTTTTTTATTGTTTAAAATCCCCGATTAGTTGCTAATGGCTGGCTAATTCTGCTATTATCAATAGTATTGTAAGAGTTTTTTGACCCGCCTAAACGGGCAGCTAATGAATGAAGTTTCACTTTATGGAGGTGTAATAATGGCGGATATTTCAACAGAACAGGTAAAGCATGTTGCTAATTTGGCAAGGCTTGCAATAACGGATGAAGAAGCAGAGCGATTTACGAAGCAATTGAGTTCGATTCTTGAATATGCAGAACAATTAAATGAACTGGATACAACGGGTGTAGAGCCGACAACACACGTTTTAGATTTAAAAAATGTCCTGCGTAAAGATGAACCTAAAGATTGGATAACACAAGAAGATGCACTGAAAAACGCGCCTGACAAAAAAGGTGACTACTTCCGTGTGCCTTCGATTTTGGAGTAGGGAGGGAAATACATGTCATTGTTTGATTACAGTATCAAAGAATTGGAACAAAAGCTACATAATAAGGAAATCACAGTAAATGATTTAGTGGATACATCGTACAAGCGAATACAAGAAGTGGACGATCAGGTACAAGCATTTTTAACATTAGACGAAGAAAATGCACGCAATCATGCAAAAGCGTTAGAAAATGAATCAACTGATTTTGCGAGCCACCCTTTATTTGGCATGCCAAGCGGTATCAAGGATAATATCGTTACTAAAGCTTTACGTACGACATGTGGAAGTCAATTTCTTAAAAACTTTGACGATCCATTATACAATGCAACGGTGATTGACAAGTTAAATGAAGCGAAGGCAATTACAATCGGGAAGTTAAACATGGACGAGTTCGCAATGGGGTCATCAAATGAAAATTCAAGCTTTGCTCCAACGCGAAATCCTTGGAATACCGACTATGTTCCAGGTGGGTCAAGTGGTGGATCGGCTGCTTCTGTTGCAGCTGGAGAAGTGTTATTTTCATTAGGATCTGATACTGGTGGATCGATCCGTCAACCTGCTGCGTTTTGTGGTGTTGTTGGATTGAAGCCTACTTATGGCCGTGTGTCACGTTTTGGGCTTGTTGCATTTGCTTCATCACTTGATCAAATTGGACCAATTACAAGAAATGTTGAAGATAATGCGCGTGTTCTTGAAGTTATTTCCGGTCAGGATAAAATGGATTCGACAAGCGCAAATGTTGACGTTCCAGCATTTACAGAATCTTTAACAGGTAATGTTAAAGGCTTGAAAATTGCAGTTCCAAAAGAATATCTAGGTGAAGGTGTTTCCGAAGAAGTGAAACAATCCGTAATGGACGCACTTCAAGTTTACGAATCACTTGGGGCTGAGTGGGAAGAAGTTTCCTTACCACACTCCAAATACGCAGTCGCTTCCTATTATATTATTGCATCATCAGAGGCATCTGCCAATTTAGCACGGTTTGATGGTGTGCGCTATGGTGTACGTTCAGAAAATGCGAAAGATATGCTGGATATGTTCAAAATGTCTCGCAGCGAAGGTTTTGGTGAAGAGGTTAAACGCCGGATTATGCTTGGAACGTATGCATTATCATCAGGGTATTACGATGCTTTTTATAAAAAGGCGCAAAAAGTTCGTACCTTAATTAAAAATGACTTTGACAAAATATTTGCGGATTATGATGTAGTTATTGGGCCAACTACGCCAACACCAGCATTTAAAATTGGTGAGAAAGTGGAAGATCCACTAACAATGTATGCAAATGATATTTTAACAATCCCGGTTAACTTAGCAGGTGTACCAGCTATTTCGGTGCCATGCGGGCTTTCGGAAAATGGCTTGCCATATGGTCTGCAAATTATTGGAAAGAACTTTGATGAGGGTACTGTTTACCGGACTGCACATGCTTTTGAACAAGCAACAGATCACCACACGAAACGACCTCAATTAGGGGGTGCAAAATAATGAACTTTGAAACAATTATTGGACTTGAAGTACACGTGGAGTTAAAAACGGATTCGAAAATTTTTAGTCCCAGCCCGAATGCATTTGGTGCGGAACCAAACTCAAATGTCAACCCGATTGATCTGGGCTATCCAGGTGTATTACCAGTTTTAAACGAAGAAGCAGTTAACTTTGCGATGAAAGCAGCAATGGCTCTAAATTGCGAAATCGCAACAGACACTAAATTCGACCGTAAGAACTACTTTTATCCGGACAACCCTAAGGCATATCAAATTTCCCAGTTTGATAAACCGATAGGGGAGCATGGTTGGATTGAAATTGAAGTAGGTGGGAAAAAGAAACGGATCGGGATTACTCGACTGCATATAGAAGAGGACGCAGGTAAATTGACACATGGTGATGATGGGTACTCACTAGTCGATTTTAACCGTCAAGGCACACCATTAATCGAGATCGTCTCTGAACCAGATATGCGCTCTCCAGAAGAGGCATATGCTTATCTGGAAAAGTTGAAAAATATTATCCAATATACGGGTGTTTCCGATTGTAAGATGGAAGAAGGTTCGTTACGTTGTGATGCTAACTTATCGATTCGCCCAATTGGTCAAGATGAATTCGGTGTTAAGACAGAGCTGAAAAACCTGAACTCGTTTGCTTATGTGCAAAAAGGACTTGAATTCGAGGAAAAACGACAAGAAAAAGAATTGCTTTCAGGTGGAGAAATTTTACAAGAAACACGTCGTTATGATGAAAAGACGAAAGAAACAATCCTAATGCGTGTTAAAGAAGGATCAGATGACTATCGTTATTTCCCTGAGCCTGATCTAGTCCCATTGTATATTGATGATGCCTGGAAAGAGCGAATTCGCAGTCAAATTCCGGAGCTTCCAGATGCGCGTAAGAAACGTTTCATCGAGGAACTTGGCTTATCTGAGTACGATGCCTCCAATTTAACAGGATCAAAGGAAATGGCCGACTTTTTTGAAGCGACTGTGGAACATGGAGCTGATGTGAAGCAAGCATCCAACTGGTTGATGGGTGAAATATCCGGGTACATGAACAAACATTTGAAAGAACTGCATGATCTTGCGCTTACTCCAGAATCACTTGGCAAAATGATTAAGCTGATTGAGGATGGAACGATTTCATCTAAAATTGCTAAAAAAGTATTTGCCGAATTAGTTGATAAAGGCGGAGATCCTGAAAAAATTGTCAAAGAAAAGGGACTTGTACAAATTTCCGACGAAGGTCAACTAAAGGAAATTATCACCGGAATTCTAGATGTGAATGAACAATCGATTATTGATTATAAAAATGGTAAGGATCGCGCACTTGGCTTTCTAGTTGGACAAGTGATGAAGCAAACAAAAGGACAAGCAAATCCACCAATGGTTAATAAGATTCTTAAGGAAGAAATGGACAAGAGATAAATAGTGATATGGCCATTCCAGGGGCAAATGCTTTTGGGATGGTTCATTTTTTGCTAGTAAATAATGGTATGGAGTTCTACTGTTATATCTTCCGGGACATTCATTCCAAGCAACGAGATCAGTCGAATTATGTCCGCTAATTTTTAAATAGACTTTTCAAAAATGGGAAAAAGGTCTATGATAGTCTTTGGACAAAAAATATTGAGTGAATGGACATATATAATTTGTTGATGTGAATAGGAGGGGGATATAATGAAACGAGCAAGAATCATTTATAATCCTACATCTGGACGCGAGGCATTTAAAAAAGAATTAGCAAATGTACTAGAGCGGTTTGAAATCGCTGGGTATGAAACTTCTGCACATGCAACAACCTGTGAAGGGGATGCGATTGAAGCGGCAAAGATAGCTGTTGAGAGACGCTATGATGTGGTTGTTGCAGCAGGTGGGGATGGAACAATTAATGAAGTAGTTAATGGATTGGCAGAACAGGATTACCGTCCTAAACTAGGTATCATACCTGTCGGGACAACAAATGATTTCGCACGTGCATTATCTATTCCCCGCAACATCATGAAAGCTGTCGACATTATTTTAGATGATCATGCCATGCCACTAGATATTGGTAAAGTTAATGAACATTATTTTATCAATATCGCTGGCGGGGGAAAGCTTACCGAGTTAACGTATGAGGTACCAAGCAAATTAAAAACCATGCTTGGACAGCTTGCGTATTACATGAAGGGTATTGAAATGCTTCCGTCACTGAAACCAACAAGCGTGAAAATAGAGTATGATGGTGAAGTATTGGAAGACGATATTATGCTTTTTTTAGTTTCCAATACGAATTCGATTGGCGGCTTTGAAAAACTTGCTCCAACCGCCAAACTCGATGATGGCTATTTTGATGTGATAATCTTGAAAAGGACGAACTTGGCAGAGTTTATTCGCATTGCAACGTTGGCCTTAAGAGGTGCACACCTTGACCATAAAAATGTTATTTACACGAAAGCAAAGCATATTAAAGTCGAAACAGCCGAAAAGATGCAATTGAACATTGACGGTGAATTTGGCGGTTTGTTGCCAGGTGAGTTTACCAATTTAAAACAACATGTGGAATTGTTCGTTCCAGAAGAATTTGTTGAGAAGAATGACTGCTGATTATGGGCGGTCATTTTTTAAGTCTTGTTAGCTGTAGTTTCCATGATATAATGAAGATAATAAATATTTGAATCTGAGGTGATTACTTTGTCGTTGCCAAAAGATGATCGGATATATACGTATGCTGACTATTTATCGTGGCCCGAGGATGTAAGAGCGGAGATTATTGATGGGACACCATATTTACATGCAGCGCCTTCTAGAATTCATCAAAAAGTACAATCGGAATTACATCGTCAAATTGCAAATTTTTTGGTTGGAAAAGAGTGTGAGGTTTATCCAGCGCCATTCCACGTGTTATTAGATCTTGAAGATGACAACAATAATGAGGCAGATAAGGGCAATGTCTTTGAGCCAGATATTACGATTGTATGTGATAGATCAAGGTTAGATGATATAGGTTGTAAAGGAAGTCCGGACATGATTGTAGAAATTACTTCACCGTCTACTGCTAGAATAGATAAGATTAAAAAGTTTAATAAATACGAGCAAGCTGGTGTTAAAGAATATTGGATTATCGAACCCCTGGAAATAATTGTTAGTGTTTATACCCTTCAAGAAAATTTGCGCTACGGAAGACCGGATCTATACTCGGATGATGATCAAGTACAAGTATCAATTTTTGATGATTTGGTTATTGATCTCGAACTGGTTTTTGGAAAATAAATCGGTAATGTTAATGGCTGCATGACTTACAGATGTTATGTGGCTTTTTTGATGGATAAAAGTAAGTAGCCTACTTTGGGGAATCTAGATACCAGTTATGTTTTTAGAAAATGAATAGACCGGATATGATAAGATAGTAATGAGAATAAATGAACGTAAAGGAAGATAATAATGGCCAAACAGACGGCACCAGTGAAGAAAAATGAAATCATAACACTTAAATTTGAAGATTTGACGCATGAAGGGAATGGTGTTGGCAAAATCAATGGCTATCCATTGTTTGTCCCGAATGCATTACCTGATGAAGAAGCAAAGGTGAAGGTAGTAAAGGTAAATAAGAACTTTGGATTCGGTAAATTGCTTGAATTGGTAAAAGAAAGCCCCGAGCGAGTTGAACCTGCGTGTGATACTGATTGTAATGGTTGTGGACTTCAGCATATGAGTTATAAGCTGCAGCTAGAGATGAAACAGAATCAAGTAAAAAATGCGATGAAAAAAATAGCGCATTTGGAAGATGTACCAATACACCCTATTATCGGTATGGATGATCCATTGCATTACCGGAATAAAGTACAAATTCCTGTTGGAGAAAAGGATGGAGAACTGATAACCGGATTTTATCAGAAACGCAGCCACCGTATTATGGAGAATACAGAAACATGTGTCACCCATAATGACGTAATCAATGAGGTTGTTAAGGCGGTTAGAAGTATTGCGAACCGACTTGGCATCAAGGCCTATAATGAGCAATCGCATAGCGGGGTGTTAAGACATATTATGGTGCGGACAGGCCACGCTACGAACGAAATCATGGTTGTATTAGTAACAAGGACGGAAAAACTTCCGAATCAAGATGTATTGACTAAGGAATTAACAGAGACCTTTCCAAACATCAAATCCATTATGCAAAATATTAATGAAAAGAGAACGAATGTCATTTTGGGTAGAAAGACAAAACTGCTGTGGGGCGAGGAATATATTTATGATCGGATTGGTGACCTGACATTTGCTATCTCAGCGAAGTCATTTTATCAAGTAAATCCGGTGCAAACTAAAATGTTGTATGATAAAGCACTAGAATATGCGCAAATTGATGGTCATGATACCGTAATCGATGCGTATTGTGGGATTGGAACGATTTCACTGTTTTTGGCACAGCAGGCGAAGAAAGTTTATGGAGTAGAGGTTGTCCCAGAAGCGATCAGTGATGCGAAGAAGAATGCCAATTTAAATGGAATGACTAATGCGGAGTTTGTCGTCGGTGAAGCGGAAAAGATTATGCCATGGTGGAAAGCGCAGGGGCTTGATCCTGATGTGATTGTAGTCGATCCGCCGCGTAAAGGCTGTGACGAGGAACTATTGAAAGCGATGCTGGATATGCGGCCGAAGCGGATTGTGTACGTGTCGTGTAACCCAAGCACACTGGCAAGGGATTTACGGATACTAGAAGATGGAGGGTTTAAGACACAAGAAGTGCAACCGGTAGATATGTTTCCGATGACGGGGCATGTGGAGACTATAACGTTGCTACAACGTCAAACTATATAGAAATCCTTAGTTTTAAGCACTTTTATAAGCATTTTGTTTTTGTAGGGGAAGGTGAGAAAACTAGAAATAAGGTGCTGAAAGATCACATTACTGTTTCGGTGGTAATTGATCTGGGGTGTGGGAATACAAGAAATACAAATGAATGTAAATAAATAGTAAATACGACAATTGCGGGAAATTTACAATTGTCGTATTTATTTATACGGGGATACCATATAATATCAATTCTTTAACAATGCGAATTATTCTTTAGAAACAAGTTGTGGGAGCTGTTATAGAAAAGACTTTCACTAAAACGATTCTAGATTGTCATGAATCCAATAATTTTAAGGCTAATATAATCTACTTCTTTTCACAAACCCTACAACAACTGTAAGTGTTTTTATTTTCCCTTTATCCTTAATCCTTATTTCTGGATTTGTCTAAAGCCCAAGAAGGACCAGACAACTCCTGTGAAATAAAGGTTTGAGAAAAGGAGAGAAACTGGGCCAAAACTTCATTTTAAAACGTGTGCAGTTTTGCAGATTAGGTGATCGGGTTGGTAAAGGAACGAATAGTTTATCAAAAGAGTAAATTGAATTGTAACGAATAAAGCGTTACAATTATATTTGAAGGAGATGATACACATGGAAAAAACGACGACTTTAAATTTAAGAGTTAATCCGGGTGTGAAAAAAAGGGCTGAAGAGGTTTTATCGCAACTTGGTATACCAATGTCAACAGCAATAGATATTTACCTAAAACAGATTTCAATGACTGGGGGAATCCCTTTTGCAGTAGCATTGCCGAAAGTGCCAGCTTCCATAAACTCCGATATGATGACAACGAATGAAATTCATGAAAAGTTAAAGGAAGGTTATGACGATATCGAAAAAGGTAATGTACAGGATGCACTCGTTGCCTTTCAAAGATTTCGGAAGATACATGAATGAAGAAATATAAGATTTTGATCACTGACAATGCACTTTCCGATATGGAGAAAATTTATCTTTATATTGCAAAGCAGATACAGGCACCGGAAGTGGCTATGGGACAGTATAACAGAATAGCAGATACAATCGAGACTCTTGATACATTTCCAGAACGTGTGAAGTTAATGGAGTCGGAACAAGAACGCTCGTTGGGACTTAGGCAGATCCCGGTTGATAACTTTTCGGTATTTTTCCATATAAGAGAAGATCGGGTAATTATTACAAATGTACTGTATAGTGCTAGTGATATTTCAAAGCGTTTAGGTCATACTTGACTGTGTTATATATCCCGTAATCCTTTAACATTAACAAGAGACATGGAGATTTTAGAATAAGGTGGATACGAAATGAAACAAGTACAACTGATCGATATGTTTAGCAGGACGAATCATGTGGAGACTATAGTGTTGCTACAACGGCAAACTATATAGAAATCCTTAGTTTCAAGCACTTTTACAAGCATTTCGTGTTTGTAGAAGATGGTGCAAAAACTAGAAATAAGGTACTGAAAGATCACATTACTATTTCGGTGGTAATTGATCTGGAGTGTGGGAACACAACAGAAAAATGATTGGAAAACTTGTAAAAAGCACTGTAATATGAAATCTGTTCGGCACTAGCCCTATAAAACATTAAATAAATTAGTTTTAAAACGTCATTTCATGATAGTTCATGAATGGCGTTTTTTTAA
>NZ_JBSVKG010000047.1:0-9811 GCF_054048505.1 Virgibacillus sp. FSP13
CAAGAAAAGCGCCCTTTTGTTTAATAAGATATTATGTTAAACTTTTTAAATTTGTTTATTTATTTTCATTGACCGCCGTAAACGTAAACCCGTTAAATGAGGTTTGCTATTCAGATACACAAGTAAAAAGGATACTAGAACAAAAAGTAAATATTTCACATTACCCCTCCTCTTAATTTCATTACGGATTTATCATTACTAAATTTTAAATGGCACAATCCTTATTTTAGAATAGCCCCGTTAACGGAAGAGCTCATCTTATCTATTTTCATTAATAAATGTATCTGACATCCATTCGTTAAATTTTTCTTTCTCTTCAAATTGCGGATAATGAGCTGATTTCTCGAAAGTAATAAAATGCTTATCTTCAACTGCAATCGTATCAAAATATTTTTTGGCTGCATTAGAGGAAGTCATATAATCGTATTTACCCATAACAAAATATAAAGGAATATCAAGAGTTGATACTGTATCTGGTAACGGATTTTCCAACATATGATTTACCAGCTTCTCTTGAGAGTAACCCATCCCATAGTTATAACGAATGACATCCAACAAATTATACTCGTTACTAAATAAAGCCCCTATAATATCACCATCGGGGTTATCAATGCTTCTAGTAGAACCGCCGTATTTCATCACGTATTCCCTTGGTGTAACCATATCACCGTTTCCAATCTGCTCGGTTAATCCTTGTAAATATTCCATATCATCCGTATTACCCGCCTTTTCAGCTTGGGCAATGCTGTAATTTAAACTTTCTTTCTCACTTTCTATCGTATCACTCATCTGTCCAATCCCCACATATGCTTCATACTTTTCAGGGGATTTATTAGCCGCTTGCATGCCAATGTACGTACCTGACGAATGAGCCATAAGGATAACCTTTTCTTTCCCTAGGCGTTCTGATATATAGTCGGTCAACACCAATAGGTCATCCACTAATAAATCCGTTGATAAATTAGAGTAATCTTCAAAAAAGTGAAATGACTTCCCACTTGCTCTTTGATCGTAATTAACAACTGTGAAATTGGATTCCAATAAATTTTGGTATTTAACTGCGTATGGTGTTTCTGGTGATCCTGGTCCTCCATGTACAACAATTACGATAGGATTATTCTTATCGGCTCCGCGTATCATAATTTCATGATCAGTTCCATTTATCTCTACTTGTTCTAATGTACTTATGCTATTATCACCTTTTATATTTGATGTCCATGTGGGAAAGAAGAGTGCTATTGCGAGTAATGCTACAATAACGATTGCAATGTAAAAAATGTATTTAATTGTTTTCTTTTTACGCTTCATATAATTATTTATTCCTTCCTTATTCAATTAAATGGCCCGTTTGTTGAATTGTCTTATAATACTTTTATCAATGTTATTGTATCAGATTTTTATCAATTATCGGACTCTATTTCAAATGATCAATCTTTATTATAAATTATCAAACTTTGTTTCAAAGCCACAATGTTCTGAATGAAAAAACTAGAAATTTTTGATCCAGCAATGTGCTGTTCAACAGGCGTTTGCGGACCAAGTGTTGATCCCGATTTAACACGGGTATAATAGAATGTGCGTTGCTCTCTAGAGTTCGACTTCATTTTATCGGTATTTTTCCTGGTGATATGGAAAACCTCAGCATTATAAATGATATGTTCTTTGATTTTTGGATGACTTGATAGGGTTCTAGATATTCCTCTACAAGTTCCCTACCGGTTGGTAATTTATTAAGTTCAGGTTCCGCCCAATCTGTTTCTTGTAGTAAAGCCTTAGCAGGTTCATTAATGTTGAATTCCCATGGAGAAAATAATTGGACGTGTCCCCATTCAAGGATGTTACTTCCCGCCATTGTTCCTTTTTCTAAAATAAAGACCGAATACACACTTAGGGATAATTGGTTTATATGATAAAACCAGTTGACTTTATCACTTCAGTACTTTACAATGATAAAGTATTAAATTAATAGAAATAATAAATTCAACTAGTAATTCATATTTTTATAGAAAGAGCAAAGGACTAGTAAACAATTGGAGGGTTAAGAAAATGGACAAATCCGCAAAGAAAATCTCGTTAGGATTATCACTCATACCGTTCTTGGTAATGATTGTCGCCATGGCATTCGTCATTATCGTGTTTGAGGGATCTCCGCATATTCCAATTCTTTTGGGTGCTGTTGTTGCAGCGTTTATTGCCTGGATGTGTGGCTATTCTTGGGGAGATTTGGAGAAGTTTATTTATCAAGGCATCACAAAAGTACTACCTGCCGTCATCATTTTGATATTAGTTGGACTCATTATTAGTGCTTGGATCGGTGGGGGAATTGTGACAACAATGATTTATTATGGGTTGAAAATTATCTCGCCATCCTTTTTTCTAGCGGCAATGCTTATTATTTGTGCAATTGTGACCGTGATGATTGGTAGTTCATGGTCAACAATCGGAACAGTTGGTGTTGCTGGAATGGGGATTGGGGTTAGTTTAGGAATTCCTCCGGCGATGGTTGTTGGGGCGATTGTTTCCGGTGCTTTCTTTGGAGATAAAATGTCGCCACTTTCTGATACGACCGTCCTTGCTTCCGGGATTGCCGGGGCAACGTTATCCGAACACATTAAACACATGCTGTTTACAACGGTTCCCGCATTTATCATTGCTTTCATTGTTTACTTTTTCATGGGTATGAAATTCGCTGGAAATACAGTTGATACAGAAAGAATTGATACGATCATGGACACATTACAGGCTAATTTTGTTATTTCCCCATGGTTGTTGCTCGTTCCACTTGCTGTTATTCTACTTGTGTTTAAAAAAGTTCCCGCATTGCCGGCACTAACAATTGGTATCATTTTAGGCTTTTTAGCGGATATCTTTATTCAGGGTGGAAGTATTGCGGAAGCAGTTAATGCCTTGCAAGGAGGATATGCGGTAGATACGGGCAATGAAACAGTTAATAGTCTATTGAATCAGGGCGGATTGGATTCCATGATGTACACCGTATCATTGGCCATGGTCGCAATGATATTTGGTGGCTTAATGGAAAGCACCGGAATGTTAAATGCCATCGTAGAACAAATTTTAAAGCTGGCTCGAACAGGTAGAAGTTTATGTGCTACCACAGTCGCTTCATCATTTTTCACGAACGTTATTACTGCCGAACAGTATATTTCCATCATTATTCCAGGAAGGATGTATGCGAAAGCTTATAAGGATAAAGATCTGCACCCAAAAAACCTATCACGTGCACTTGAAGATGGTGGGACAATTACATCTGCATTAGTTCCATGGAGCACGGATGCTGTGTTTGTTCTCAGTACATTAGGTGTTAGTGCCTGGGCATACGCGCCATATGCAATACTAAATTATTGTGTACCTATTATTTCAATTATTTTCTCGCTAATAGGATTTTCTGTTATCTACAATAAGAAAAAGAGAACGGAGAACGAAAATGTAGAAACAATTGAATATGAATCCTAAATATTTAGAAAATAGCTTGAATTATTATCAGTATACAGGTACAATATGTATAAGAATATTCAATCAGTTTGAGGTGTTCTTATGATGTGTTATTCTCATTTCAATTTAAAAATTCGTCGGCAAAAGAGGCTTGGTTCCTAGCAACCAAAGCCTCTTTTTACTTTATGCGCTTTATTATTGTAAAGCAGTACAATGGAGGTGTATTTGATGATTGCATTAACAGGAAAAACACTAACCCTTAAGGAAGTAAAAAGTGTTGTGTTTGACAATGAAAAGGTAATGTTGGCAGAGGAAACAATTCATCATGTCGCGGAAAATAGGCGAACAGTAGAAACGATGATTGATACGAAGCAGACAATGTATGGCATCAATACAGGATTCGGGAAATTTAGCGATGTCGTCATTGAGGCGGACGATGTAGAAGATTTACAGTTGAATCTTATCCATTCGCATGCTTGTGGTGTTGGCGAACCCTTTTCTGAGGAAATCAGCCGAACGATGCTGTTGCTAAGGGCTAATGCCTTATCACAAGGTTTTTCCGGAGTTCGACCAGAATTGATTGAGCAGCTAATTGCGCTACTAAATGCTAGAATTCATCCGGTTATCCCTCAGCAGGGGTCACTTGGCGCTAGTGGGGATTTGGCCCCCTTATCACATCTTGCCTTGGCGCTGCTTGGTGAAGGGGAAGTTTTTTATAAAGGTAAACGTACAATTACCACTACTGCATTGGATGAAGTAGGAATTGCCCCGTTAAGATTGCAAGCAAAAGAGGGTCTGGCATTAATCAACGGCACACAGGCAATGACCGCTGTTGGTGTTATTACTTATCTGGAAGCAGAAAAACTACTCTATCAAAGCGAACTTGTTGCTGCAATGACAATGGAAGGGCTACAGGGTATTATCGATGCATTTGATGCTGATGTGCATAGGGTTCGTGGACATCAGGAGCAAATGGATGTGGCGGAACGAATGCGAGCCATCTTGGTTGATAGTGAGCTAACAACTAGACAAGGTGAGTTACGGGTTCAAGACGCCTATTCACTTCGATGTATTCCCCAAGTGTTAGGGGCATCATGGCAAACCGTTAATTATGCTAAGGAAAAATTAATGACAGAAATGAATGCCGTCACTGATAATCCATTAATTTTTTCGGACGATAACAAAGTGATCTCTGGTGGGAATTTTCATGGACAACCAATTGCACTTGCGATGGATTTTATCAAATTGGGAATTGCTGAAACAGCGAATATTGCAGAACGCCGGATTGAGCGGCTGGTTAATCCACAACTGAACGACTTGCCTGCTTTTCTGAGCCCAAATCCAGGTTTGGAGTCTGGGGCAATGATCATGCAGTATAGTGCGGCATCGCTCGTCTCGGAAAATAAAACACTCGCACATCCGGCAAGTGTTGATTCCATTCCATCATCAGCAAACCAGGAAGACCATGTCAGTATGGGAACGATCGCCGCAAGGCATGCACTACAAATGCTACAAAATTCACGCCGTGTTGTGGCGATTGAGTTGATTTGTGCCATGCAAGCCACAGAATATCGTGGTGTTGATCAAATGTCAGCGCAAACAAGGAAATTTTATGACCGTGCACGTGGAATCGTCCCATCTATTACCAAGGACCGGATATTTTCAACGGATATCGAAAATGTTGCGAGCTGGTTGAAAGATTGTGAAGGGAGTAGTGTACGAGAAAATCATCTCAAAGGGAAAGTCCTTTACGAATAAAGTCAGCTGTAAGGGTGGAAAAATGCTCAGAGCTTGAGTGTAAAGGTTGGGAACAAGAAGCGGCATTATGTATGCATTACAACAACCCGGCCCCGGAAGTTACTGAGAAGACTGAAGAGTTAGTGGTTGATTAAGATCAAGAAAAAATATGTTGTTCATCAGGTTTTATATGGCGCAGAAGGTAAGAGTTTGTCTAAGTTTCATCTCATGTTTTCTTTAAAAAAGCAGGCTGTCTCATCAACAGCCTGTTTTATTTATGCGTTTTCTTCATCTACTTCTTCCATTGTAATCCAGCCCTCTGCCCATTCCTGGATTTCGTTAATGACTGGTTCCAAAGCTTTTCCTTTTTTAGATAATGAATATTCGATTCGAACCGGAAATTCCGAGTATATATTTCGCTCAACAATTCCTTCTTTTTCTAGCATTTTTAGTCTGTCAGAGAGCAATCTTCCGCTGATTGGCAAGTCCGCTTCCATTTCCGAAAAACGTTTTGTCCCTTTTAGCAGTTCGAACAAAATAAGTCCGACCCATCGTTTACTCATTAGTTGCATTGCTTTTTCAAAACGTGGACACAATTCTTCCATGAAGATCACCTTCTCTCTGGTATATAAAGTAATTACGAAAAGTAACCTAACTTAATCATAACACATAAGCGGCTTTTGGTAAATTGGAAATTAGAAGTGGGATTTGGATAATGGAAAAAGTATCAAATTATTGTAACTATTATTTGGTGATTTGCCTATTTTATGAAATAATAAGGCAAGATGAAATATTTTTATGGAGGTAAAAACAATGGTCAGTCAACAAACAAAAGAGAAATATGCTGAATTAGCATTGAAAACAGGGGTTAATTTACAAAAAAATCAAGCCCTTATGATTAATGCTCCAATTGAAGGGGCGGACTTTACTAGGATTGTCGTTCGTAAAGCATACGAATTAGGGGCAAAAGATGTGCATATTAATTGGATCGATGATGAAATTACTTTGTTAAAATATGAAAATGCACCTGATGAAGTTATCGCAGACTATCCTGAGTGGAAAGTATTACTGCATGATACATATGCGGAAGATGGTGCGGCAGTGTTGAATATTCGTTCGACAAATCCAGATTTGCTGAAGGATATCGATCCATCACGTGTTGCCAAAGCGAATAAAGCTTCAGCACAAGCGATGAAAAACTTTCGCCAATACACAATGAATGATCGAATTACATGGTCGATCATTTCGATTCCGACTGGCGACTGGGCACAAAAGATTTTCCCAGATAAATCAGAGGAAGATGCGGTTGCAAGTTTGTGGGATGCGATTGTGAAGATTGTCCGCGTTGATAAAGATGATCCAATTGCAGCTTGGGAAGAACACAATTCAACATTAAGAACGGCACGTGAATTGTTAAATAAAAAGAACTACCAAAAATTAATTTTCAAAGCACCTGGGACAAATTTAGAAATGAAATTGCCTAAGGGCCATATATGGAAGGGTGGATCTGCGGTTTCTGAGAAAGGCATTACGTTTAATCCAAACATGCCAACAGAGGAAGTTTTCTCCATGCCAGATAAATATGGTGTTGATGGAACAGTATCAAGTACAAAGCCATTGAATTATGGTGGAAGTCTAATCGACAATTTCACCCTAACATTTAAGGATGGAAAGGTCGTTGATTTTAAAGCGGAGCAGGGAGAAAACGTCTTAAAACATTTGCTTGATTCAGATGAAGGTGCACGTCGCTTGGGTGAAGTGGCACTTGTACCACATGAGTCACCAGTATCTCAGTCCGGTTTGATTTTCTACAATACATTGTTTGATGAAAATGCTTCATGCCACATTGCGCTAGGTAAAGCATATCCAACCAATTTAGAAGGTGGAGCAAAAATGAACGCCGAAGAGTTGGATAAACATGGTGTGAACGATAGCTTGTCACACGTTGACTTCATGATTGGTTCAGAAAAGCTGGATATTGATGGAGTGAAGGAAGACGGCAGTACAGAAGCAGTTTTCCGTAATGGTACATGGGCGTTTGATATTGAATAATAAGGTATAAAAAAATGCCATGCATGAACCTTGTGGGGATCTTGCATGGCTTTTTTGTATTGATCCGAGAGCTTGTTATGGTACCTACATAGTAGAGGAGAAGGGTACGTATTTTGCTACATGAATGACATTTTATATGCTGGGCAAAAAAAGCTTAAAATATCGCCAAAAGTCCGTATGATGTCCCTCAATCCTTCAAGGAATATCACCCGAGAGCGGGAAGTGTCAACCGGATCCACGAGTACATTACTACATTAATCCATTTTTAACGAGAACAGCTTTTATCATCGTATAGCTGTAATCCTCAGGTAAAGCCTCTCGCAATGGCTTTAACTTAGGTTCATCAGTTTCTTCACGTGCGGCTAACACGGTTGCTTCCTCTTGGTCGTTAAAAAAGATATTCCAGGCAATTGGATAGCCATCTTTAAAAGCTTTGAATAGATGATTTTCAATTGTTTGCTTCGACAGTTCACGAATTACGGCGATATCTTTGATGGATTTCCCTGATTGAAATAGGTTATAGCTAACAACGTGGCTAGGGCCTTCTTCATTATTCTTTTTAGCAGGTTTTGGGGAAGCGGTCCCGCCTATTCTTATTTTTGGCTTAACATCGGGATTACTGGTACGCCATTCGATGATAGCACCCAAAAATTCCTCGCCATACTGGTCAAATTTCTTTTCACCAACACCTTTAATGGAAAGCATATCCTCTTTTGTCTCTGGAAAATATCGACTTAGCTCTTTTAATGTTGCGTCAGAAAATAAAACATATGGTGGAACACCTTTTTCATCGGCCAGTTTTTTCCGCAGGCCACGCAATATACCAAATAGATCGGCATGATAATCTGCTTCTTCTGTAGTAGGAATTGGTGCTGTATAGATCCATACTGTTCGTCTGCCTTTTAGCACGTCAATGGATTCTTGGTTCAACTTTAATGTTGGGTACCGCCCCTCCTCAATCGCCAATAGTTTTTCGGCGACTAGGAAATGAATCCATTCGGTTAGTTCTTTTTCTGTATAAGCGGATAATATTCCATATGTTGTCAGCTTATCTAAACCAAAGTCGTGAATTTTCTTATCCTTTGATCCCTTTAACACTTTCGCTGTCATCCCAACACCAAAACGTTCACCCATCCGTTTGACACAGGAGAGAATCATTTGTGCTTCCTCAGTAATATCACTTTTTTCCTGACGATGCAGGCAATTGCTGCACCTGCCGCATGTATGTTCACTTGGTGAATCATTAAAATATTCTAAAATGAAGGATGTTAAGCAGCTATGTGTATGGCAATAGTTAATCATTGCTTGTAATTTACGATATTCTGCTCGCTTGGCATCATCATCCATCATCGATTGTTCAATTAAAAATTTCTGCAGCTGTACATCTTGTGGTGAAAATAACAGGATACAATCACTTGGCTCACCATCTCGTCCAGCACGTCCAGCTTCCTGGTAATACGATTCAATTGTCATTGGCATCGCATAATGGATTACATAGCGAACGTTTGATTTATCGATCCCCATACCAAATGCATTTGTTGCGACCATTATCGTTATTTCATCTTGAATAAATGCCGCTTGGGCTTGTTTTCGTTCGTCTTCACTCATCCCAGCATGATATTTGGCAGCAGCATATCCCCTTTTTGATAATTGGTCACACAACGCATCCGCTTGTTTTCTTGTAGCAGTATAAATAATCCCTGATTCTTCTCGATGTTCGGCTAAAAAAGAACGAATATAGGTGGCTTTATCTTTCCCTTTTACAATATGAAAAGATAAATTTTCCCGTTCAAACCCTGTGTTAATGACACGGTCACTCTCAATATCTAGCAAGGATTGAATATCAGAGATAACTTCTTCTGTTGCTGTCGCGGTTAACGCAACGAAAACAGGGATATTGGCTAATCGCTTTAAATTCGGTACGATCGACCGGTAGCTAGGTCTAAAATCGTGCCCCCATTGCGAAATACAATGTGCTTCATCAAACGCAACTAACGATAACGGCATATTTTTTACAACATTAACGAAAGCGCCCGATTCAAATCGTTCCGGGGCAACGTAAACAAATTTATAGCGATGATCTGCCATGTTTCTTAATCGCTCTTGTTGTTCACTTGTGGACAGGGAGCTGTTGATAAATGTAGCGGGGATACCTAGTGAATGAAGGGCATCGACCTGATCTTTCATTAACGATATCAATGGTGAAATAATAATGGCACATCCATCAAGTGACAATCCGGGTATTTGATAACATAAGGATTTCCCGCCACCAGTTGGCATAACGGCGAGTGTGTTTTTTGCTTGTACGATATTGTCTATTGTCTCTTTTTGGCCAGGGCGAAATGATTCATAGCCGAAATAGGTCTGCAGTATTTTTTCTTCTTCAACAATCATGATACGATCCTCCTCTAATACTCTAATCCTAACATATTTTTTTAGCATCAATAGTGAATTTCTAAAAATCGTATTTTGGTTAGATTTTCCCCCGTAAAATAGGCTGTTTTCTAATGGTTTGGGACTGCAATTACTCGCCCCATCGAAAACATTTGTTGTTTATTACACATTAGAG
>NZ_JBSVKG010000048.1:0-8263 GCF_054048505.1 Virgibacillus sp. FSP13
TAGCAGTTATGACGCACTTTCTATCAACTGTGGATAAAAAAACAACAAATGTTTTCGATGGGGCGAGTAATCGCAGTCCTAATCTTTTAGAAAACAGCCTGCTTTTCAAGGGCATTACGTCCTTTGCCTGTGAGGGCGCTTGCACTTTTCCTATATAGTTGTGGTATATTAAAAAGATAAGAAAACGATGATATTAACAGAAAAACAGAAGGGTTTGGTAAGAGATGCTTTTCGTGCTAGACGTAGGTAATACCAATACTGTTTTAGGTGTCTTTGAACAAGATCAGCTAAAACATGAATGGCGAATTAAAACCGATAGACATAAAACAGAAGATGAATTTGGGGTTTTAATAAAATCACTTTTTGATCATAAAGGAATCAGCTTTTCTGATATACACGGTATTATTATTTCATCCGTTGTACCACCTATTATGTTTGCATTAGAAAAAATGTGTACGTATTATTTTAATCAGGAGCCTTTAATTATTGGCAAGGACACAGTTCAATTATTTTTGAAAATGGGATATCCGAACCCAAAAGAGATTGGAGCAGATCGTATTGTGAATGCAGTCGGTGCAATCTCTGAATATGGCGCACCACTCGTTATTATTGACTTTGGTACAGCGACAACGTATTGTTACATCAATGAAAAGGAAGAATATCAGGGTGGATCGATTGCACCGGGGATCCATATCTCCATGGAAGCATTATATAGTAAAGCATCAAAACTACCCAAAATTGAAATACAGGCACCAGAGCATATGGTTGGAAAAACAACTGTTGAAGCAATGCAATCTGGTGTATTTTATGGCTATGTAGGACAAGTAGATGGAATCGTTACGCGCATCAAACAACAAGCATCGATTGAACCAAAAGTTGTTGCGACAGGAGGACTAGCTTCCTTAATCTCTGACGCTTCAACAACAATTGATTACGTTGATAAACATTTAACATTAAAAGGATTATATTTAATTTATCAAAAAAATATGCAATAAATTCGTTTCATAAAGGAGATTAACATCATGAAGGATTATTTGGTAAAAGCGACGACATATCAAGGAATGGTACGCGCTTATGCAATTCAATCAACAAACATGGTAGAGGAAACAAGACGTAGACAGGATACATGGGCAACCACATCTGCTGCTCTAGGACGAACGGTTACAATCACAGCAATGATGGGTGCTATGTTAAAAGGAGAAGATTCATTAACGGTAAAGGTTGAAGGAAACGGTCCGATTGGTGCTATTATTGCTGATGCAAATGCTAATGGTGAAGTGCGTGGGTATGTTACAAATCCGCATGTAGATTTTGACCTCAATGACCGAGGTAAATTAGACGTAGCCCGCGCTGTTGGAACTGAAGGAAGCCTAAGCGTTGTCAAAGATTTAGGTCTAAAAGATTATTTTACAGGTCAAGTTCCAATCGTTTCTGGAGAAATAGGCGAGGATTTCACCTACTATTATGCAAATTCGGAACAGATACCTTCAGCTGTAGGCGCTGGTGTGTTGGTGAATCCAGACCAGACAATATTGGCTGCAGGTGGATTTATTGTACAAGTAATGCCTGGAGCAGGTGAAGAAATTATTGAACGGCTAGAAACGCAAATTCAGTCCTTTCCGCCAATTTCCAATTTAATTAGAGAAGGAAATTCACCAGAGCAAATTTTACAACGACTATTCGGTGATGAAGAACTTCATTTTCATGAACAGATGCCAGTAACATTTGCATGTAAATGTTCAAGGGAGAGAATTCAAAATGCCATCAGAGGACTTGGTGATGAAGAAATTCAGCAGATGATTGATGAAGATCATGGCGCAGAAGCAACGTGTCATTTTTGTAATGAGACTTATCAATTTAATGAAGTTGAGCTTGAGGAATTGAAACGTTCGAATGAGCAATAACGCTTGGTTTTTATGAAAGGGTGCACCATATGTCAAGAAGACTTTTGTTAGGGATCGTGGTTGTCTTAATTGTTACAAACATTACGACATTATTGGCTTGGAACAAAGATGAAAATGTGACCATTGATGGGACCAAAGCTAAAATTGACAGTGGGAAACCAGTAGCAACGGTTGGTGATGAGGAGATCTCGTATAACGCTTGGATACAATCACTTAGAGACGTACATGGCAAAAGTCAGCTGAAGCAATTAGTCGATCATAAACTAGTGGAACAATTAGCAAGTAATCGTAACATTGAAATTAGTGAGAAAGTGATTGATCGTGAAATCGCACTATTAACGACAATGCAAGGAATTATGACCAAAGAGGAAACGGCATCTAAGGAAAAAAAGTGGCGAAAGGATATTGTTTACCGTTACCAGTTAATGGCGCTTCTAGCAGAGAATACGAAGGTTAATGAGGATGAAGTTACAGCCTATTATAATGGTTATCAAAAACAATATGATTTCCAAGCTACCATGCAACTCTCACACATTGTTGTATCCGATTTTAAAACAGCTAAAAAAGTTGTTAAAGAACTAGATAATGGTGCATCATTTAAACTTTTAGCTAAAGAGTATTCAATTGATGAAGAGACAAAAAGTGCTGGAGGTTATTTAGGCTTTTTTGTAAATTCAAGTCAATTCCTTCCTAATGGTTATGAAGAGGTAGCAAAAGAGATGGAACAACGGTCATATAGCGAACCATTCAAAAGTGACCACGGTGTATCGATTATCTACCTGCATCGAAAGTTACCATCCATTACATTTACCTACGATGAAATTAAGCAATATATAAAAGAAGAATTGGCATTAGAAAAAAATGGTCGATCCTTAACGGCCGATTCGCTTTGGGATAAAGCTGATATTAAATGGATCTATGAATAGCTGAACATCTTTCGGCTAAAATAACAGTGAATTATTCCCCATTTTAGTTGACAAAAACAGGCAAACAACGTACATTATAATTAAATCATACAAAAATACTAGGAATTAGGAGGGGATTCATATGAGAGTTGCTAATAATATTGCGGGGTTAGTTGGGCAAACACCAATTGTAAAGTTAAACCGTGCTGCAGACAAAGATAGTGCAGATATTTATTTGAAGTTAGAATTTATGAACCCGGGTAGTTCTGTGAAAGATCGTATTGCAATGTCAATGATTGAGGCTGCAGAAGAGGCAGGTATTTTAAAAGAAGGGGATACGATTATCGAACCAACTAGTGGTAACACAGGGATTGGACTCTCGATGATTGGTGCAGCTAAAGGGTATAAAACGGTTATTGTGATGCCGGATACGATGAGTAAAGAGCGCCGAAATTTATTACGTGCATATGGTGCTGAACTAGTATTGACACCAGGTGCTGATGGAATGAATGGTGCTATTAAAAAAGCTGAGGAGCTTAAAGAAGAAAATGGCTACTTCATGCCGCAACAATTTACCAACGAGGCAAACCCAGAAGTGCACGCACGTACAACTGGAAATGAAATTGTTGAACAAATGAAAGACGGACTTGATGGATTTGTTTCCGGTATTGGTACTGGTGGAACAATTACAGGTGCTGGAAAAGTATTGAGGGACCATTTTAAAGATATTAAGGTTTACGCAGTTGAACCAGAAGATTCGGCGGTTCTTTCTGGTGGCAAGCCTGGCCCGCATAAAATCCAAGGTCTTGGTGCAGGATTTGTACCAAAAGTTCTAGACACAGATGTTTATGATGAAGTTGTGCGTATTACTAATGATGAAGCATTTACTGCATCACGTGAGGCGGCAAAACTGGATGGCATTTTAGGCGGAATATCCTCAGGTGCGGCAATAGCTGCGGCAAAAAAAGTCGCTAAAAAATTAGGTGAAGGTAAAAAAGTGCTTGCTGTATTACCTGATAATGGCGAACGTTATTTATCTACTCCACTTTATCAATTTGATGAGGAAAATTAAACAGCATATCCATGCTTCAAAAAGAGCCAATCGATTATTTTAATTAGTTCAGTATGTGTGGAGAAAATCATAAAAGACAATGCAAATAGAGTGCTAAATCGCAATGGTTTTAGCACTCTGTTTTTAGTTGATATAAAGTGCGACGTAACAGCAACGTGATTTTCGCTGCGGGCAGTCGACTCCTGCGGGGACAGCACGTGTCTGAAGACCCCTAACCATCTTATTCGTATTTAATTACATTATAATAGATAGTCGAAAAGGTAAAACAGTGTATTTCCGGAACGGCGGGAGAGCAATTTCTTAGTTATGTCACACTTTATATCCATAGCAACAAACTTTGTGAATTGCTATGATATTTTGTTGTTTAAATTCATATAAGCGATATCAATATCAACCCGATTGATATGCTTTTTGTCGTGTTATTTTGTATGTATCTCTACGTTATCTGAACTACTTACAATTATTTGGCTCCTTTCGAACAGTACGAGAAAGAAGGAGTTAGCATCAAATGGACTGGTGCTAGTCCTTTTTTATATGGTACGATATAGAGAGAAAAATTGCACTGGAAGAAGGTTGCCATATGATATTAAAAACAAATATGAAGACATTTGATTTAACAGAACGAACGCACATAATGGGAATCCTGAATGTAACACCAGATTCATTTTCTGATGGAGGTAGCTATGCAACATCAGATAATGCGGTTAAACAGGCTGTGACAATGGAGCATCAAGGTGCAGATATGATTGATATTGGCGGGGAGTCCACAAGACCTGATCATCAAGCGGTATCATTACAAGAGGAATTAGACAGAGTCCTGCCCATGATACAGGCGGTTAAGCAAGAAGTGCAAGTACCTATTTCGATTGATACATATAAGGCAGAAACGGCAAGACAAGCGATTGGAGCTGGTGCAGAAATCATTAATGATATTTGGGGTGCAAAAAAAGACCCTGAAATAGCAAATGTTGCTGCGGAATGTAATGTGCCGATTATATTAATGCACAATCGTGAGGATAAAAATTACACGTCATTAATCGATGATATGAAAAGGGATTTACAAGGTAGTATTGAAATTGCAATTAAGGCTGGCGTAGCTGAGGAAAATATCATCCTTGATCCGGGTGTCGGTTTTGCAAAGACAGCAGCGGACAATTTAGCTGTAATGAATAATCTTGAAAAGTTCTCCGACCTAGGATATCCAGTTTTGTTAGGGACCTCCCGGAAGTCGTTCATAGGTAAGGTGTTAGACGTACCAGCCCCTGATCGGGATAACGGTACAGGCGCAACAACTTGTCTTGGGATAGTAAAAGGTGCACAAATTATCCGTGTGCACAATGTAATTATGAATGTAGAGTTAGCAAAAATGATGGATGCGATGTTACGGAAAGAGGCGACAATTAATGGATAAGATTACAATAAATCGTATGGAGTTTTATGGGTACCACGGTCTTTTTCCCGAAGAAAACAAACTCGGTCAGCGATTTTATGTTGATGTTGAACTAATGATGGACCTAAAAAAGCCAGGTCTATCTGATGTAATGGATGATTCTATTGATTATGGACATGTTTATGAATTAACTAAAAATGTCGCAGAAGGGGAGCCAAAGAATCTTATTGAAGCAGTTGCTGAAAGGATTGCTGACGTATTACTTTCGTCCTTTGAATTATTAGCGGCGTGCGCGGTTAAAGTAACGAAACCAGATCCCCCGATACCTGGTCATTATCAGTCTGTTGCTGTGGAAATTTTCCGGGAGAAATCACTATAATGGGTATTTATATTGCTTTAGGAACAAATATTGAACCACGATATCAACATTTAACGGAAGCATTGACATTGCTTGAAGAAAATAACGCTATTTCGGTGGAAAAAAAGTCATCCATTTATGAAACAGCACCAGTTGGTTACACGGATCAAGCCGATTTTTTGAATATGGTTATTGAGCTAAATACGGACCTTTCAGCGATAGAGTTATTGGACGTTTGTCAGTCGATCGAACTTCAATTAGGCCGAAAAAGGGAAATTCGCTTCGGCCCACGTACAATAGATCTTGACATTTTAATCTTTAATAATGAAAATGAAGAAACAAAACGGCTTATTATACCACACCCTAGAATGCATGAACGAGCCTTTGTGCTTATTCCATTAGCAGAAATTGAACCGGATTTATGTATCCTAAACCGGAATAAGAGCGTGACAGACTTGGTGAAAGATTTGTCAGCCCAAGATAAGAAGGATGTAACTAGATGGACACAAAGCGACTCGGTAGACGAATAAAAGCATTCCGTAAATTAAAAGGATATACACAAGTAGCCTTTGCTAAGGAAATCGATGTACCAATAGCTGTTTTAGGTAGAGTTGAGCGGGGGACAGAGGTGGCAAGTGATGAACTGATTAGTAAAATAGGTAATACGTTAGCTGTCTCGCGAGAAGAGTTAACGTTAGAGGGAAATTAGAAAATGCAATAAGTACGTCATAAACGCGTATAATTGACATGACCAATTGCTTTTCCTATACTAATAACGAAGAGAGACCTGCCAGTGGCTTGCTGGCAGTTTTTTGTTTAATCATAAAATCATAGCAATGAAGTTTATTCAATGGATATTATGGACGGGGTAGATGCCAAGTTTGAAGGGAGTTCCTCTTCCTATCTATACAGACAATTAAATAAAATTATTGGAGTGATAATGGTGTCAGAAGAATTAAATGAACATATGCGGGTCAGACGGGAAAAAATAGAAGCTTATCGCGAACAGGATATCGATCCATTTGGAGGGAAATTTAACAGAACCCATTTAGCGAAATCACTAATTGAAAAGTATGATCAGTTTTCAAAAGAAGAATTGGAGGAAAAAACAGATAAGGTTACGATCGCAGGACGGATGATGACAAAGCGTGGAAAAGGAAAAGCGGGCTTTGCTCATTTGCAGGATTTAAGTGGACAAATCCAAATATACGTACGTAAAGATGCAATCGGTGAAGAAGCATATGAGCTATTTAAATCAACTGATTTGGGTGACATTGTCGGTATAACAGGCGTGATGTTCAAAACGAAAGTCGGTGAACTTTCTGTAAAGGCTACAGAATTCCAGTTACTAACTAAATCGATGCGTCCGTTACCAGAAAAATATCATGGCTTAAAGGATGTAGAGCAACGTTATCGTCAACGTTACCTAGATTTAATTACGAATCTTGATAGTAGAGAGACATTTGTTTTGCGCAGTAAAATTATTCAATCCATGCGGCATTATTTAAACGAGCAAGGATTTTTAGAAGTGGAAACACCAATGATGCACGGTATTCCTGGCGGGGCAGCTGCCAGACCGTTTGTAACGCACCACAACGCTTTGGATATCCCGTTATACATGCGTATTGCAATTGAGTTACATCTAAAGCGCCTGATTGTTGGTGGAATGGAAAAGGTATATGAAATTGGTCGTGTGTTCCGTAATGAAGGTGTATCAACTAGACACAACCCGGAATTTACCATGATGGAATTATACGAAGCGTACGCTGATTTTCATGATGTCATGTCGTTAACAGAAAATATGATTGCCCATATTGCGAAAGAAGTTTTGGGTACAACAACAATTACGTATGGGGAAGAGGAAGTATCCTTAGAGCCACAGTGGACAAGACTACACATGGTAGATGCGGTTAAAGAGTTTACAGGTGTGGATTTTTGGGAACAGATGAGTGATGAAGATGCTAGAAGTTTAGCGGCAGAACATGGAATAGAGATAAAACAATCAATGACGTTTGGACATGTCGTAAATGAATTCTTTGAACAAAGAGTGGAAGAGAAACTAATCCAACCAACATTTATTTATGGTCACCCGGTCGAGATATCACCACTAGCAAAGAAAAATAAAGAGGATAGCCGTTTTACCGATCGATTTGAGCTGTTTATTGTTGGTCGTGAACATGCAAATGCCTTTAGTGAATTAAATGACCCTATTGATCAAAGAGAACGATTTGAAGCACAGCTCAAGGAAAGAGAAGAAGGAAATGATGAGGCTCATTTAATGGATGAGGACTTCCTGGAAGCATTGGAGTACGGCATGGCTCCAACTGGGGGACTTGGTATAGGAATCGATCGACTTGTAATGCTATTAACAAATTCACCATCGATCCGCGATGTATTGTTATTCCCGCAAATGCGTAATAAGTAATTTGATCATTGTTACGGTGCTATAATGAGTTGGATGGCCCTGAAAGGTGGGGTTATCATTGCCATTTCGGGCTATCTGGCTTATTTATTTACGTATAAACAGCAGGTTACAGTAATTTCCTTTTCTTTATTTACATTTTTCTCTTGCGTTCAGGGAATAATCATGGTAAATTAGTAAACGTTGCGTTGCTGATGAAGCAAAGCATAATA
>NZ_JBSVKG010000049.1:0-3841 GCF_054048505.1 Virgibacillus sp. FSP13
TCTTCAAAATAGTCATCCATTTTCATTTCCCCGTAATTACCTTTTCGCTTGGTAGTCTTTAGAGATACTTTTCCACTTTCAACGGACTTTATAACTGCACGTTGTTTTTCTCGTAGAGTCTTAGTCGTAAATATATTCTTTGTATTTCCCTTTGCCCTCTGCAACTCCTCCGCTTGCCAAATCAACTGATCCTTCAAATTCTTACCATCCACCACATTATAAGGAAACTTAGCTCCCCCAGCTAGCTGATACTGTGGTGCATAAGGTAAAAACTGAGACAAATTTACACTTTCAGCAGTATCACCAGCCGCTTTTGCAGCTTTTTTGGCACCTGCTTTGGTTGTTGCCACGCCTGTCTTCGTAACTGTGCCCGCACCTTTTGTACCAAACACTGTTGTGGCTGCGGTACCCAGTGCATACGTTACCCAGTGTGAGCGGCTTTCGGCATCACCATTGACTATATCACGTTCGTATGACTCTGCTATTGCATTTGCTACGTATTTGTTGGTATCCCACGGGTGAAGAATCATATTTCCCATCGACTCTAACGTTTCATCCGGATGTACAACGGTATTGTATAAGCCAACCGCCGTATCTTTTACTACATCAGCACCACCTAGCACTGCACCCTTTCCCATGTTGTATGCCCCTTTTCCGAACTCAACAGTGCCTTCCATTATCTTGGTCCATAAACTTGCTTCTACCTCTTCCTTTGTGACAGGATCACCATACACTTCTTTTAAAATAGTAGGAAGGGAAGGAAGCTTTAGTGCTGTCAATGCAACAAATGTAGTAATGGAATAATCGGAGGCAAAGGTACGTGTCATCTCATTTATGTATTGATCGAGTAGTTTCTGATCTTCCCCTACTTGATTTAAAGATTTTGTTTGTGTATATAGCAATTGAAATTTGAGCCACATGACAACTTGAAATTGAGCCACCATAAGTTTGTGAATTTTATTTTCCTCATAACTCAATTGGATTTATATGGAGAGGCGGGCATGATACCCTGATGGGGGTGCGTAATCCTTCCCATCCGCACGCTTTCGCAAAGAAGTCATGCCCGTAGAGGCTCCATGTCAATCCTACGCGGTAATAAAATATTTTATCTAAGTTTGTGAATACCTCTAATTTTAGGTGGCTCAAAATTAGTTGCGAAATGGCTCAAATTTCAATTGCGAAATACAGTTTGTTCGTGATCCAGATCATACAGCTGTTCCACATCATTTTTCGCTTTTCTTTTTCCCTTTTGTACCATGGAGTTAAATTTCTCTGTGTCAATCGCTGGGATCAGAAACAAGACCATGGACCCATTGTTTAGAGGATTGGATGTTTACTGCAGTTATTCTGGTACTTGGGTGTAAAAGGTAATGAATCATACAAATTTATCAAACAGTCCATGAAATGTGGATAAACGGTTCTGCCCAAAAGCAATTAATTTCTGCACACTACGCAAAGAACCTTGAAGGGTATGTCATCAATCAAGGTTCTACTAGTTATTTACGTCTCCATGTATGTTATTTTACGGTAAATTCGACTAAAATGGTCAAAGTTACATATTAAATAAGGTTCTTTTATTTACTCAAAATCAATATCCTATCGTCCTTCATCATTCTCTCGAAAAATCCATCTAAGGAATCTGTGATTTTTATATCAGCATAATAAATGGTCTTATCTTGTTCTTCTCCCATTCCCATTAGCAATAATGTACTTTCATCGCTTCAAAAAACCAATTTGTCCTTTTCAAGTTCTTCAACAGATAACCTTTCCTTGATTGAATTAGGTAATAAATTTACATACCCAAAGTTTTACAGTTATGATTGTTCCAAGACTAGGACATCACAATTTTGAATTGAAAATTCCTTTAATAAGTCTATAGCGTTTTGAGTTAAAACCAATTCCCCCTTTGGTGAAAGACAAAAGTGATGTCCCGACCAATTTTTATATTGTACTCCTTCTATTTCAACTGTTCCTAGCGGAATAAATCTAACAAAAGAAGGAATTTTTTTATTAGGATATAATTCCTTAAATTCATCGGAGGTTGTTACAAGGCATTTTTCTATTCTATAGTCTTTAAGTTCACTCTTTTTTAACTCATCTGCCAAATCACTTGTTATTATATAGGCTGGTGCCGACTCTAAAATATCATCACCTAACCATCCTTCGAACTCATAATGCAGAAATTTGACTTTTCCTGATATTCCTTTTTTCTCCACATCCTCATCTGTACCATATAGTGTTTTCTTCCCATGGCCACCAGACACTTCTGGCTCTAGAAAGTATAATTTCATAGGTAAGCGTCCTTTCTATTTTATTATCATTTTTTCACAGGCGGATTGAATTTTTCACCATATTTTTTATCTAACTCAATCATATAATTTATAACTTCCTCTTTTGTAGGATTAGGATGATTTCTATAAAATCTATTCCAGTCCTTCCTAATTTTTGATAAGTGAATATCGTTATTAATTTCTTTCGGTATTCCCCTTAAATTCTCCAATGCATGTATTTCCTCCAGTGAAAATAGATTTGGAAATCTTTTTAGAACTTGTTGCTCAACAGCATGATGAACAACAACACTGCCTTCCAGTTCAGGGTATGCCTCAAAGAAGGTTTTTCTATAATTTTCTATATCTTTAACAGTTTTCCTTGTTCCCTGCAAACTCTCTGCCTTCAAAATCAACTGATCCTTCAAATAGTTCCCATCTACCACATTATAAGGTACCTTAGCTCCCCCAGCCAGCTGATAATGCGGTGGATAAGGTAAAAACCGCGACAAGTCCATATTTTTCACAGTATCACTGGCCGCTGTTGCAACTTTTTTGGCACCTGCTTTGGTTGTTGCCACGCCTGTCTTTGTTACCGTACCAGCGCCTTTTGTGCCAAACACTGTTGTGGCGGCGGTACCCAGTGCATACGTGACCCAATGTGCACGGCTTTCGGCATCACCATTGATCATGTTCGTAAGATTCCGCTATCGCATTTGCTACGTATTTGCTGGTATCCCACGGGTGAAGAATCATATTTTCCATTGACTCTAATGTTTCACCCGGATGTACAACGGTATTGTATAAGCCAACCGCAGTATCTTTTACGACATCAGCACCACCTAGCACCACACCCTTCCCCGTGTTGTATGCTCCTTTACCAAACTTCACAGTGCCTTCCATTATCTTGGTCCATAAACTTACTTCTACTTCTTCTTTTGTAACAGGATCGCCATACACTTCTTTTAAAATTGTAGGAAGGGAAGGTAGCTTTAGTGCTGTCAATGCATCAAAAGTAGTGATGGAATAATCGGAAGCAAAGGTACGTGACATCTCATTTTTGTACTGATTCGATAGTTCCCGATCTTCCCTGACTTTACGTAACGATTTTGTCTGTTCCTTGTACAGGTCATATAGCTGTTCCACATCATTCTTTGCTTTCTTTTCCCCTTTTGTACCATGGAGTTAAATTCCCCTGTGTCTAGCCTGGGTAATGAGACGAGATCAGCAATACTGGCCATGATCCGATTTGCTTCGTCAGCTAATCCTTCCGTTACCTGTCTCGCTTTATCCAATTCATTTTGAACGTCATTGTCCAAGAACTCTTTCGTGCAAGTCCTTCTTCATTTGGTTAATAGTATAGGACAACTTACTGCAGCTTTTCTAGGGTTTGCAGATGTTTAGATGATACCAGTCCACCTTGATCACAAGAAAAAACCTTGAAAGGAATTTACCAATCAAGGTCTATGTTTGTAACGTTTTCGTTTTCTGTTTTTTTCTTTTCTACACACTTTGTCATAATAAAACTACATCAAGCTATACCGTGGCTTTGTTCAGACCTTTAGTTATCCAGA
>NZ_JBSVKG010000050.1:0-3665 GCF_054048505.1 Virgibacillus sp. FSP13
ATCGGCGCGAGATCGAAAACATCGGCGCGAGATCGAAAACATCGGCGCGAGATCGGTAAAAAACATTCACTTTCCTTCCAAAATAGGCTAAAAACAAGTAAACTGGACAGAAAAGGGATATTGTTTCGAATTTAGAATTGGAGGATGTATTGGGATGGATATAGGAATTAATAAGCGTAAAACCGAGCACATTCGACTGTGTTTAACGGAGAATGTGGAAGGGGTTAATAAAACGACAGGATTAGAAGGAATTTCGTTTATACATAATGCATTACCTGAAATTGATTTTGCTGATATCCAGTTAGATTCTACTTTTTTAAATAAAAAGGTAAAGGCACCATTACTTGTAAGTTCAATGACTGGTGGTTCAGAACTTGCAGAGAAAATAAATACCAATTTGGCTGTAGCCGCAGAAGAAAGAGGTTGGGCAATAGCGTTAGGTTCAACCCGTGCACTACTTGAGAGTGACGCACATAAGGAATCTTTCTTAATTCGTAAACATGCACCAACTGTACCGTTAATCGCCAATATTGGAGCGGTACAATTAAATTATGGTTATGGTGCAGAAGAATGCCAACGACTGGTTGAATTAACTGAAGCCGATTCACTTTATTTGCATCTAAATAGTCTACAAGAGGTAGTTCAAGATGAAGGAGATTTGAATTTTAATGATTTGCTTCCGAAAATTGAGGAAGTCTGTAAATCATTAGATGTCCCTGTTGGGGTAAAAGAAGTAGGTTTTGGAATCGATGGCACCGTTGCCGAAAAACTATATCATGCAGGTGTATCTTTTGTCGATGTTGCCGGTGCTGGAGGTACATCGTGGAGTCAGGTTGAAAAGCTACGTTCTAAAGATCCATTGCGAAAAGCTGCAGCGGAAGCTTTTAATAGTTGGGGCAATCCGACGAAAGATTGTATTGTTTCGGTAAAAAGTAAATTGCCGGACATTCCTATTGTTGCAAGTGGTGGCATGAAGACTGGTGTTGATGCAGCCAAAGCAATGACGATCGGCGCAGATATGGTTGGCTTTGCCAGACAATTACTGCAGGGGGCAACGGAGTCAGAAGAAAAAGTAATGCAGGCAATGGAACAAATTGAGTTTGAATTGAAAATGGTGATGTTTGGGATTGGTGTTAAATCGATTCATGAATTAAAGAATACCAATCAAGTAAGTATTATGGGAAAATCATTGTTAGATGAAAATAGCTAAAGCCATATAAGGGCTTTAGCTATTTTAATAGTAAGGAAAGCATAAAATTTGAGGCGAAAATCTTGGTAGGCCATGTCCAGCTATACGCACAAGACGTGGCGTTATTGGCCAGTAAGAGCGCTTTATGTTTTATACGTTGCAACAAGGGAATGGTTCAAAAAAAGGAGGGTGTACAATGCCTTGGACGTTAAATAATTACCCTTTATCAATGAAAAATCTCGACAAAGTTGTCCGGAAAAAAGCAATTGATATAGCAAATTCAATGGTTGATGAAGGATATGAAGAAGGTCGCGCGATTCCAATTGCAACAGAACAGGCAAAAGGATGGTATGAAAATACGGATGAGGCGGAGGTTACGGAATATTATCATGAAGGGAGACCAACTGAACGGTCCAAAGCAAAAAGTCAGAATGAGAATAACCCTGAGCGCTTGGAAGAAGGGGAACATGTGGAAAAACATGAACATGGTTGGGCAGTAATATCCAATAATGCGAAGAAGCCAAGTGCAATTTTTAATCGAAAAGATAATGCGATAAAACGGGCGCGTGAAATCGCTAATAATAAAGGGACGAAATTGACGATTCACAATCGGAATGGCACGGTTCAAAAAACGCACAACATTAATTGTATATCACGTGAATAACTAGTGCATTGTTGATAGCCTATTACGCATATTTTCATTCCTTCTTCTAATACTAGTAAAAAATGGAGGGATAGCAATGGATAATCATATGCATGAAAGCAAGGACTCAAAGCCAATTCCTATGACATCAATAACAAGTGGAACGGGGCAAGAGGTTCGCAATGATGTTTATTATTATACGGATCAGATTGTTAACGTTAGTTTTATTGGTATGCCGGAGAATGGAAAGTGGATTTTAGTAGATGCAGGCTTACCAAAGGCTGCTTCAGAAATTTTGTCTGTTGTAAATAATCGGTTTGGCAAAGGCAGTAAGCCAGATGCAGTTGTGTTAACACATGGGCATTTTGATCATGTGGGCGGGTTAGTTGATCTAATAAATGAATGGAAAGTACCTGTTTACGCCCATGAACAGGAACTTCCTTATTTAACTGGGGAAAAAAGCTATCCTGAACCAGATTCAACTGTGGAAGGTGGGCTTCTTGCCAAGATTTCACCAATCTATCCGAATGAACCCATTAATTTAAGGGAAGCAGTGAAACCATTGCCGGCAAATAACACTATCCCAGGATTGGATGACTGGCAATGGATCCACACACCAGGGCATGCACCAGGCCATGTATCACTGTTTCGAGAAAAAGATCGCACGTTATTGGCTGGGGATGCCTTTATAACAGTTCGGCAAGATTCCTTTTATAGTGTGTTAATGCAAACAGAGCAAGTGAATGGTCCGCCAAGATATTTAACGACCGATTGGCATGCTGCATGGGAATCAGTAAAAAAGTTAGCCGATTTAAAACCGGAATTGGCTGTTACCGGGCATGGTCATTATATGGAAGGAGAAGCTTTAACAAAGGGATTGCAAAACCTTGTGGAGAATTTTGAACAGATTGCTGTTCCGGACTATGGGCGTTATACTGACGGGAAGTTGCATTAAATAGCCTTTTTCTAGTTAATTGTAAGCACAATATTATTAAATAAAAGTTTTCTTGTGCTACAATATCTAGTGAAATGAGGTGTTTCAACATGAAAATTGAAATATGGTCCGACTTTGTGTGCCCTTTTTGCTATATGGGAAAGCGCAGGTTGGAAAATGCTTTAGAACAGTTCTCGCATAAAGATGATGTTACGATTGAATATAAAAGTTATGAGCTCGATCCAAACGCAGAAAAAAACCCTGGTAAATCAATCCATGAATTAATGGCAGGAAAATTTGGTTCAACAATAGAAAAGGCGAAAAGTATGAATGATAATATGGCAAGTCAAGCAGCTGAACTTGGTTTGACATATAATTTTGACACAATGCAGCATACCAATACACTTGATGCCCACCGTGTTGCTAAATATGCTGAAAGAAAAGGTAAAGGAAAAGAAATGACAGAACGCCTGTTGAAAGCATATTTTACGGATTCAAAGCATATCGGTGATCCGGAGACATTAAAAGAACTTGCTGGTGAAATTGGTTTAGATACAGATGCGATCAACACATTACTTCAATCAGATGATTATTTAGCAAAAGTACGTGCGGATGAGGAAGAAGCAAAGCAAATCGGTGTTCAAGGTGTTCCGTTCTTTGTTTTTAATGAAAAATATGCTGTATCAGGTGCACAGCCAACAGAGGTTTTTACAGAAGTATTGGATAAGGTTTGGGAAGAAGAAAGCGAAAAGCCTACTTTGCAATCATTAAATCCAAAGAAATCTGAGACAACGTATTGCACGGATGAAGGCTGTGAAGTAGAGAAAAAAGACTAAACATCTTTACGAAAAACTAACTCCTTGAAAGGATTGAATCCTTTTAAGGAGTTAGTTTTTTTA
>NZ_JBSVKG010000051.1:0-3663 GCF_054048505.1 Virgibacillus sp. FSP13
TGGCTTATTAATAGAATCCAGAAAATCGATTGCCCTTTCTAAATTTCTCTTTTTATCACCAGACTTACTCTTAACTGATTCGTCAAGATTTTCGGGAAGTTGAACAACTATATATTTTCTTGCCTTTTCATCATCTGCATTTAACTCCATAACAGCTTGAGCGGTAGTTGCCGAACCGGAGAAGAAATCAAGTACAATATCGTCTTTATCAGCAATAATTGAAATCAGATATTTGACTAATTCTACTGGCTTAGGGTTATCGAAAATGTCTCTTTTGAATAGTTGTAGTAGTTCATCACTACCATCTTGCGTTTTTCCTTTATCGACAATAACCGTATCATCAAAATAAATACTTCTTGGCTTCTTCCCCTTTGGTAATCTTTGTTTAAATTGGACCGACCATTTATCGTCTCTTGTCTTTACAAACCTAACTTCTCCATCTACTTTATTCTGTAAGAACGTTTTTTCTGATCTTAGCCAACTTATCGGATTCCCGTATTCATCTTTTTCAAGAATAGTACCATCTGGACATTCTATAGGGTAATACTGTTTTCCAGATTTTCTTTTTAATGTATCCCAATAAAACTTTCCAATCTCATCTTCTTCTTTATATCTCTTTAAATACTCTTCTTCGTATTTTTCAAATAAAGGAGGTAAGTCTGCCTTACTCTTTGCGTATGCTATGACATACTCATGTTCTATTGCCACGTATGTCGAATCATTACCGCCACCAGATTTATTTTTCCAGATAAATTGAGTGATAAAGTTTTCCTCACTAAATACTTCATCACATAGCACTTTTAAATTGGCCTGTTCGTTATCATCAATGGATATAAAAATAACTCCATCATCACGTAATAATTCTCTCGCAATGAATAGACGAGGGTACATAAAAGTAAGCCAAGCACTATGCGAATTAGATTTTCTTTCCGTAAAATCTAAAATACGTACCGCTTCTTCCTTACTGATATTTGCCAGTTCAGATAACTTTTCAGGGGTAAATTTAAAATTATCTTGATATATAAAATCATCTTGCCCGGTGTTATATGGTGGGTCAATATAAATTGTACTTACCTTTTCCGCATAGGCACTGGTTAAATGCTTTAACACATCAAGGTTATCCCCTGTTAAATAAACATTTTCAGAATGATAGTTTTCTTCTTTCCCGTTATGTTCCAAATCTGGTGCAACAATCGTTTCTGTTTCTAAATCAGCGATGATTTTAGCATAGGTTTTCCCTAACCAATTTAAAGAAAATGATTCATAGGATATATCTGTTCCCTGTAATTCCTCTTTGAATTTTTCAATTAAAAATTTGCCATCTCTTGAAAAGCATTGTGGAAAATAATCCTTTAAAATTTGTAATGTATTTTCAGATGGATCATGATTGCCCTTTTCATTATGTAAAATTTGGTTACGCATAATCTTATTCCTCCTAACTCTTAGTAAAAAACAAAAAGTGATCGATTTCATCATTATTCTACTTATACTATAGCAGAAAATAAAAAGGCAGAGAATTAATCTATTTCTTCAAATATTTAATATCCCTATCGACAAAATACAGAAAATTGTTAATTAAAAATTTTTTACATTATTAATCTATGCTTTATTCACAGTTATGTTGGTACTCTTAAAGTAGCGGTTTATTTTGGGTAAAAAAAGATGTGAAATACTCTTATCACCTTTATCAACATGGAATCCAATAACTATAAACAAATTGAAACTTCACAAACACGAAAATGACCATTTTCATGAAGTATTTCCAAAGAATATTATTACTTTGACTAATTCGTTATAAATTCAGATCAGTGTCCGTATATGTTTTTGAATTTTTTTATCTTTCCCTTGCAAAAATTATAATTATATACTAATATGTTAATAACTTAATAAAAACCAAGGGAAAACCCCAATGTTGCTAGATTCATACAACTGTATGAATCTACTCATTGGGGTTTTTTTGTCTTATTTAAACTAATAAAAATAATGGGGGCTACAAAAATGCAACAACTATCTGTAACACTAAACATTCCAGTACCAGAGGATTCAATAATTATCAAAAAAGTGGAGTATGAAGAATTAAAACAAAATGAGCTACAAGGTGTGTATTGGAATATGAAAGATTTAGAAAGAAAAATAAATCGGAAACACGAGTGGATTAAAGAAAATATACTATATCCTAGTAGATTTCGAAAGGTTTTAGATGTTGAGTATGGTGGATTTGTGTTTTATCCCAAGGCAAAAGGACAAATATGGACTTTTAAAGCAACAGACATGGCAAAATTTCTTGATGAATACTTTGAAGAAATTTTCTCTTAAAAATTATTAATCTTCCATTTTACATCAAAACTTAAACTTTGAGAAATAGACTTTTTCAAACGCGGTCATCAAAGTCTCATTTCTACAAATGTAAAAGATAAATTAAACTTGAAATATAGACGAAAGGGGGATTCAAACCAAGTTCTTTAACTTATAGATATCAGGAAGAAGTATTAAATAAGAAAAAATACACGAGGTGATTAAAGAATGGCATATGTAAAAAGACATGGCAACAAATGGCAATATACAATTAGTTGCACAACTGAAGGGAAAACAAAACTAATTAAAAAAGGTGGTTTTCTTTCCAAGGAAGATGCCCAAGCTGAAGCAATTAAACATGAGGCGCAAATCCGAAAGCAATACGGAGAAAATTTTATTATAAATCGGTTAAGAAAGCCAAAGATCAATTCTCCGAAGAAAGTTTTAAACGAAAAAGAATATGAACAATTATACGAAGAATTATTTAATAACCTTAATAATGGGTTAGGTTACTACATTTTATTATTAAACCTTACCACTGGAATTCGCTATTCAGAGGCTGTCGCACTTACCTTTGAAGATTTCGATTTTAACAACGACACTATTAATATATATAAAACATGGGAACAAAACGGCAAAATATTTCCTTACAGAAGTTTGTCTAGTAGTCGCATTATTACAGTAGATAAAGCTGTAATGAATAGATTTAAAGACCTATTCAAAACAAAAATAACAAATAACATGGATTTAGTATTCTGCTATCCTAAAAACAAATACAAAGTAATTAGTAAACAAGCAATTGAAATTTTATTAAAGGGTGTTCTGTTGAACCTAAATATTGAACCTGTAAATGCAAACAATCTAAGACATACTCACGCAAGTATTTTACTTTCTAAGGGGTTACCGATACAGTACGTTTCTGAACGTCTGGGTCACAATAGCATTGATGCAACGAATAAAATATTACAACCTTGCTTCTAAATAGATAGAGAGAAAAAAACACGATACAAGATATACACCTTTCATAAAAAAGAGAAAGTGAGATGAAGGGTTTGGCATCTATACAACAAAGAGGAAAAAAATATCAATACACTATTAGTCATACTGTTAATGGAGAAACAAAGCTTATTCGAAAAGGCGGTTTTAGCAGCGAGAAAGAAGCAAGTCTTGCTGCATCGGAAATTGAGTTAAAGTTAGCAAGGGGAATTATACCTTATTTAACATTGGTTCCATTTGAAAGCTATTTTAAACAATGGTTTGAACTATATAAGGTAGATATTACACATTCAACCAGACTTCATTATGAATATACAGCTAGAGCAATTGAAGAACATTTTGGTAGTACACCTTTGCAAAAAATTAAACGGG
>NZ_JBSVKG010000052.1:0-3086 GCF_054048505.1 Virgibacillus sp. FSP13
AGATGCGTACTTAGAAAGCCAAAACAGAAGCGCAAGAAAGCAGCGTGAAGTAAAACAGGTAGTTCGGATGTCACAGTTTCTAAAACAGCCCACACGTCCTTCAATCGGTGCGAGACAAGGTACAGTTAGCTTGTATGATGCAAACTCATCAGCTATTGGAAATCTAAGAAAAATTCTTAAATAACACCCTGATTTTTGTGAAGCGTTCTTGGTTTTTAGAACGTTTCATGAAAATCGGGGCCACCAAGCGACAGGCGTCGCGCGGTAGCCGGAATAAGCGTACAAAAATAGAGTGCTAGAAATATTGGTATCATAACTATGTCGAGAAAAACTTGACACATACCTCTTTCGTTACCAGTTCACAATACAAACCACTTTCCAGTTTCTTTTCTAAACTGAGTAGCTGCTCTTGGTATTTTCCGAGTGTGATTTCCACTAGAATATGAAGCATCCCTTGTTCAAGCCGATAGTACATTTTCGGGAAGTAACTGATTTTCTCCTTTGTTTTTCCGGATGGAATGTCCTCAAAGAAACTGCTTGATTGTACTTGTTTCGTTTCGTACCACTGATTTTCCAAAATCATTTTTGCGAGTTTCTGACGATGAAGCACCTGTTTGATATGGTCATAGCGATAACGGATATACAAGTAAGCAGATAAGCCTGTCATGGCAACACTGACAAGCAATGTTACCAGTCCATAGATACTAATAAAGTGTTTCTGAAATAAAAATAGCTGCCATTTCGTTGACAGTAGAAATGGCAGATGAAACGGTGTATAGAACACAAACCATACACCAAACAATCGACTCCATAAGAATTGAAAAAGAAGAGAAGCATCACTGGCTCGAATCCTTTTCCCGCGTCTCCGGAAAGATTTCATTATTTTTCCTTGTCAGGAACAGCTTTTTGGGTATTACCACCCGTTGGTGCTGCTTTTCCTTTTAAGGCTAGATCATCTGCTTTTACATACCAATCAACATCTGCGCCACGAAACGTTGCATTCGCTACAGTATCTGCGACAGGATTAATAATTTCTACCTCTGCATTATAATCAAATTCTTTCAAGGGAACAGAAGCAGGAATACTCACTTGAATCATGCGACCTTGTTCACGGGATTTTAAATCATATGTCCGTTCCTTGACCTCACTCGAAACTGTCCCATCTTCATTTTGAAGAAAAACTTCACGCCGTAAAGCTGAAAATTTTAATAAACCAAAAGTCTTTTCTTTGTCAATAACAATACCTTGTGCTAATCTCATGTCTTTTTCCTCCTTGTCTTATGCTTTTACCATGTCATCTGCATGTAAGATATAATTTGTGAAACCCCGATCGCCAATTTTATAACCTTCTGCGGTGATTCTCGCATTGACTAATTTTACTTTATCTTCATGTTCAAAGAATTTTTCTCCTGCTTCTTGCGGAAGAACGACTTCAATATCATCGGCACGTTGAATATCCGAGTAGAGATTATAACTTCTAGAAAGAGTCGTCATACGTCCATTAATCCGTCTTTGTTCGACTTTTCCTTCTCCAGCATATTCTAAATTCCCAAAAGTTTTTTCCATGTTTGGAATGACATATTTTAGCTCCATTATTCAAACCTCTTTTCATATTTTTTATTTTTTCTCATGCTTCAATATGAGAATCAAGGGGGGAGAACGAGAAATGTTCATTCGTAAATCACTCCTTACGCTTCTTCAAAACGATAATCCACACGTCCATAAATCACACACCAAAACACTACCATCGTCTCTCCTTGTTGATCACGTACCAATTTCCCATAAGGAAAAAACGGAAAATCTTCAATCTCGATATCGTTTAAAACAAAATGATCATCAATCCATTCCATCACCTTTTCTTCATGTTCTTCCAATGAAACGACACTCCTCTCATTGTTTTAGCCAATAAAAGAGCATGGCAGATGAGAATTGCTACACATTAAACGTTTATCCCTATAAACTTTCCGCAATTCCACCCATGATATATTCAGCACATGGTAGGACAATCGAATTTCCAAGTGCTTTATATCTTGCATAATCACTAATAGATTCTCCCTTGTTTCCTAAAGCTGTCCAGTTCTCTGGCAATCCCATCAACCGTTCACATTCCAATGGAGTAAGTTGTCGAATATACCCATCTTTTTCTTTTCCTTCATACCAAAAAGAAAAATTATTTATCGTACCTGCAAGCAACGTTGGAAAAGGGTCACCTGTCCTTCCGAAACTTCCAATGAATCCTGCTTTGTTCTTTGATTTGGCCGTACTTCGCATACGTCGTTCTTGAAAGGGTCGGAGGATAGGTATGTTCCCCCTTGTTTCTTCAACAGATATTCGACTGGGTCTAGCGGTGGACATCCCGCGATTTGTGCAAGACGAAGAAACCGAGAGCAAGCCACGGGATTTAAATAATATTTCTCTGGCACGTTCTCCTCCAAAATCTGCCACGAGGAAGACACGTCTCCTTCTTTGAGCAAGCGTGGGTTTTCCCCAATATCGGGCATCCAACACGCGCCAGCACACGTTAGCGTTATCCCCTCGCACCATACCCGCATTTGCCCAGGTTCCAGATGCAGGTACTGGAACATCGGTTTTTGTAAATGATTCCAACACGGCTTTAAAATCCAACCGGTTGTTTGATGAAAATGCTCCCATAACGTTTTCCCAAACAGCGATAACTGGATATGATCCATTTGTTGCACACCTCATTTCTTCGATAATCCGTATCGCTTGATAAAACAAACTCGATTGACTTCCTGCAAGACCTTCTCGTTTACCAATGTTAGATAAGTTTTGACAAGGAGAACCAAAAGTAATGATATGAACAGCCGGTATTTTTCCGCCATCTATTTTTGTGATATCTCCTAGATGTACCATATGAGGGAAGTGTCGTTTTGTAATAGAAATAGGTGCGTTTTCTACTTCACTTGCCCATAACGGTGTGATGCCACAATAAGATGCCGCCAAGGGAAATACACCCATTCCGTCAAAAAGACTTCCTATCCTAAGTTCTGTCATAAACTAATCCCTTTTTAAAATTAAGATGATAAATTTTTTTCACTATCAAAGACTTCCCTTCCAATTTAGAA
>NZ_JBSVKG010000053.1:0-2898 GCF_054048505.1 Virgibacillus sp. FSP13
TGTTTATAGTAATCTAAAACTGGACCACGATAGTCATTGAAAAGTCCCCCACCTAGTCTATAATAACTCATGAAGAAATACATTTATTTCAACATGGGGAGACTGGAGCGATGATAGATTTGAACAAGAAACAAGATGTCTTACTAATGCATTTGAGGGAGGGAAGATCACAGAGAGAAATAGCTAGAGAGACCGGAATTGATCGAAAAACGGTAAGAAAATACATTAAAGAATATGAATCACAAAGGAGAGAACTGGAGAAGAGCGATTCCAGCATAGATTCCGGAGAATTAATCCAAGCAATTGTGGAAGCACCTAAATATAGCGTTGGTGAAAGACCAAAGCGAAAGCTGACAAAAGAAATGGAGGAGCGAATTAACGAGCTAATACAAGAAAATGAAGAAAAGTTAAGAAAGGGATTACGAAAGCAAATAAAGAAGCCTGTGGATATACATGAAGTGCTGGTAGAGGAGGGATTTGACATTAGTTATAGCACGGTCCTTCGTACTGTACGAAAACTCATGGAAAAAGCTAAAGAGGCATACATAAAAGGCGTTTATCTACCAGGCGATGTGTGTGAATTCGATTGGGGGGAAGTAAAGGTTAGTATTGATGGAAAGCGACGGGTACTTCAAATGGCTGTGTTCACATCTGCCTATGGTAATTACCGGATGGCGTACTTGTTTACCAAACAAAAAACAGAATGCTTTCAAGAAGCTCACGCTTTATTTTTTGATAAGGTAGGTGGCGTGTATAAAACCATGGTATATGACAATATGAAAGTAGCTGTCAAACGATTTGTGGGCATAGAAAAAGAACCAACTGAAGCTCTTTTAAAACTATCACTCTATTACACTTTTGATTATCGCTTCTGTAACATCCGAAGTGGTAATGAAAAAGGACATGTAGAACGAAGTGTCGAGTATATACGAAGAAAAGCCTTTGCGTTCAAGGATTCATTCCAAACATTGGAAGAGGCAAATCAATATCTCATGGAAGTTTGTGAAAGGATTAACCGGAAGCAGCAAACTGGAAAAGACTGTTCAGCAAATGAATTATTCATGGAGGAACAGCCACACCTTTTACAAGCACTTCCAGCCTTTGATGCAGCTCGAATAGCCAATGTGCGTGTGGATAAGTATTCAACGGTTGTAATTGACCAAAATCATTATTCTGTTCCGGATCATTTGGTTGACAAAGTTGTTAAGGCTAAAATCTATTCCAGCCGGATCAAATGCTTTTATGATGGAAAGAAAATCGCTGAACATCACCGTTTGACAGGTGTACATGATTGGAGGATTCAATTAGACCATTATTTAAGAACATTAAAGAAAAAGCCTGGTGCATTAGCCGGTAGTTTGGCCTTACAACAGGCAGATCAAAAGATCAAAAACATTTACAGCACTTATTATACCAAGAATCCAAAGGAATTTATAGAGTTGATTCATTATATACAGGAAGGTGCGAGTTTAGTAGAGATAGAAAACGGCATTGAAGAATTACGAAAAATCCATCCGTCCCATGTGACAACGGATAAAATTAAAATATTGTGTGCCAAGAATCAGGAAGCATCTTCTCTCGCCACCTTTGATAAAGAAGTGAGTGGCATCACCAATCATGCCAAGGAGCAGCTACGTGCGTATGATGAGCTATTTCAAACCAAATCACTCGGGAAGAAGGGAGAAATAGCATGAATAGGAAGAATTGGAGCGAAGAAGTGGTTCAATTCAGCAAAGAATTAAGATTGCCCATGATTCGGCAACATTTCGAGGAATACGTTAAAGATGCATCGGAAAGAGATGCAAGCTATGAAGAGTTTTTAGCTTTATTATTAGAAAAAGAAACCGATTCGAGACAGGAGGCCGCGAGGTATAACCGCATACGCCGGGCTGAATTCCCATATAAAAAGTATCTTGAGGATTTATCTGTATTGGATTTACCTGAAGATGCCCAAAAGAAATATAAGCGTCTAAAAACCCTTGATTTTATTAAAGAAGGGAGAAATGTCATTTTAGCTGGAAATCCAGGCACGGGAAAGACCCATATGAGTATTGGATTAGGAATTGAAGCATGTATGCAAGGCTATAAAGTATGGTTTACTACTGTACCATTATTGATCAACCGGATCAAAGAATGTCGATCTGAAAGGACGCTGCGTTCCTTCCAAAATCGCTTTGAAAAATATGATTTAGTGATAGCTGATGAAATGGGGTATATCTCATTTGATAAAGAAGGAGCTGAACTTTTATTTACCCACCTATCATTAAGGGCAGGCCAACAATCAACGATTATTACAACCAATCTTTCATTTGAACGCTGGGGAGAGATCTTCCAAGATCCCGTGATGACAGCAGCGATGATTGACCGGCTTACCTATCAGGCCTATATTGTCAATATGAATGGAAATTCTTATCGCATGAAAGAAACAAAACAATGGCTTGAAAATCAGCAATTGGTTTAATGACAAGCGAATATAAGGGGGTTTTTATGGGTGATATGACAATTGCGGAAGCAACCAGCTTGATACGTTCGCATGAAATAGAATGTGATGAAGCTACCGTGGAAGAATGGATAATCAATGGAGATTTAAAGGCAAGTAAATATAGTAAGGACTATTCAATAGTCGGATCAGACGTAATGGAATTCTTGATTGACCTTAGCCGTGTCGGAACTGCATATGAGAAAGGAATTGATGATAAAACCAAGATTAAACGCTTAGAAGAAGAAATCAAGGATTTAAATAGTGAAGTGGAAAAGTTGAAACGTAAAAAACAAAATCTTGAACTTCAATTGGGGATTATGCCATTTTAGTTATCATTTACTCCCCCGCTATAATGGAAATTTTTAGTGGGGGAATTTTAAATGACTAAGTGGGGGAAATTTCAGTTGACAATTACA
>NZ_JBSVKG010000054.1:0-2850 GCF_054048505.1 Virgibacillus sp. FSP13
CTGCTAACCTTTCTTGAATAAGGGTCTGCGTCCTGCATTGTAAAATTGATACAGATTGATTGTTAAGGAGATAATCGTTTTTACGAGGGGGGATAAAGTGAAGTCGGATAATGAATCTGCTGTAAAACCCAAAAAGAAAGTTATTGCAATCAGCTTATTTATTGTTTTAAGCGTAGTGTTGGTATTGCAAGCCTGCAATACCGAAAATGAGAATGCAAATAACATCAATGTAGCAGCTGAAAAGGTAAGCGATTTGTTTGAGATAGAAAACGAGGAAGCAGTCAAAGAAGGAAAATCAAGTAAGATAAAAGATTCAACAGACCAGGGACAAATTGACGAAGCACTTGAAGCAATTGATAAAATTGATACAAGTGATGGGGAACAGAGTGAGAACTATGCGATTGCATTCGGTCTTCAATCTGCCGTCTTCAATGCTGTATTACAATTAAAAGAACGGGAAGGCACACTGGAGTCATCTGATAACAGTGCACAAGACGAAACAAATGGGGAAGAATTTCATCCAGATGAAGATGATGTAGTATTGAAAAATAATGAATTGAAAAACAAAGATATACTTGAAGACTTTATGAAAGTCGCTGGAGAAAACGGAAAAAACAATAAAAGTGAAATTAGGGTAGTGAAGGATGAAGGGGCAATAGGTGTGCTGATTTATGATTTAAAATCAAGATATGATAAAAAAGCCGATCAGGCGTGGATTGGGGTTATTCCTGACTTAAGTCACTACCGTGCATCAGAAAATGAAGTGCAAGATGTTTTTAATAATGCGCGTCAGCAATGTAGCTATATGTCAAAAGATGAGGCTGAGGGGTATTATAAATTGAATGAATGCCGGACGCATTGGGAATATCGGTTCCTTCCAATTATCGGTGATAATTAAGGTTAGTGAATCTAATTGAGAATGAGCTTATTCCTTAATAGGGCGCTAATCTCTAATAAGGATTAGCGCCAATATTACATCACAGGGCCATTATGTGGATAAATTTCAAGGTATAGGGAGATACGATATATGGAGATGAAATTAAATTATTCACTTAATGAAGAAGACATAGATACGTTTGTAGAAAGTCTATACAAGTATAGTAAGTATGATAAAAAGCAAAAGTCGAGAGTTATATCGATTGCTATTGCTGGTCCTATCCTAATAACTGTTTTAATTGATAAGCTTTCTCCAGGAACACCAGTCGGAATATACATACTACTAATAATTGGTGGTTTCTTTCTTATGTATAAAACTGGTTTCGATGATATTAAGAGGGATAATAAAAAGACTTTAATAAAGAAAAAAGAGGGATTTGTAGGAGAAAAAGAAACTATTCTTACTAAGGATTCGATTAAAATTATATTTATTAATAATCAAAAGAAAGAAATAACGAATCTGTGGCAAGAGGTAGATTTTTATATAAGGGAAAATGGGAACATTTTTATATACGCAGAAAGTAAAAATGTTGTGCATCAATTAAAATCAGGTAGTAAAACTGATGAGGTTGAAGACTTTTTAAAGGGCGTAGGTGTCACTAAAAAGGTATAAGTTAGGTTATTTAAAGTCTGCCAGAAACAGGCGCTATGATTGAATTAAAGTTGAAAAAGGTATGTTAAGATTAAGATGAAGTAAATTTATATTTAGGGAGATGACTACTTTATGAAAAAAAGAATTTCTATTGTATTAACAATGATAGCAATCGTTACTATTGGTGTTTTTACTTATTATACATCTTCGACCGGGGCTAACAAGGAAAGCGACAGTATTGTAATAGATAAAAATGGAGAAGTAGTAGAACCACTTAACGAGGATAATGGTAACTTGGGGCATTGATGATAATAGGTACAAAAGTGCAAATGAACTTGATTTAACAAGACGGCTGACTTGCCAGCTTTTAAATTTATTTCAGAATCGGGTGCACTTCTGGAATAAAGCATAGCGCTCAATTTGCCACTGTATAGCCATTTTGCGGAATGATGTATTTGTTTTAATGGGGGATTATGTATGGAAATTGAATTGAACTATGTTAAGAATGAAGGAGATATACAGAATTTTTCAGAAAACTATTATGAATTTAGTTTAAATGCAAAAAAAAGAAAAAATGGTCCCTGGTTTTAGCCTTAATAATAGCATTAATAGCTGCCTTCCCTATACATAAAATATTTGAAGACGGGATTCTTTCTTATTTACTATCTTTTATTATTTTATTAATTGGATACTCTATCTACATGGTGAGAGATAATAGAAAAGATACTATAATAAGTATTAATAAAAGACATACCTAAAAGGACTTAGGTGTTTTAGGAGAGCATAAAGCTCTCTTATCTGATGATGAACTTCACATTACGTATCTTCCCAATGACCCTAAAAGACAAAGAAATATGACTAATAAATGGAATGAATTTGATTATTATAATAGGGATGAAGATCATTTTTTTATCTATATTGATAAGAGCGACCTTACTTACCATATAAAAGCTGGAGAAAAAGCTGACGATGTCGATCAATTTTTGAAGAGAAAAGGATTGAATAAAAAGCAGCAGAAAGATTAATGATCTCTTCCATAAACGGGCGCTTTCGTCGAATAACGTATTCATTTCTTGGGCCAGATTATAGAAAAAATTGTAATGATTAAGCTTTTCAGGAGGGATAAAATTGAAGAGAATATTAGAAATATATCTTATATGGGGGCTATTGGGCGTTCTAATAGGAGTATTTGGAGTTAGTACACTCCAAAATGGAGAAATAAATTGGGTGTTATTATTAGCGATATTTACTATGATAACGTTTGTTTTAACGAGAAAAAAAGAAAAAAAGAAACCTTGTTAAACAATCGGGCGCTTTCGCGG
>NZ_JBSVKG010000055.1:0-2743 GCF_054048505.1 Virgibacillus sp. FSP13
AAGAGGCAGACCCGGGGAACTGAAACATCTCAGTACCCGGAGGAAGAGAAAGCAAACGCGATTTCCTAAGTAGCGGCGAGCGAAACGGAATCAGCCCAAACCAGAAAGCTTGCTTTCTGGGGTTGTAGGACACTCCATTGGAGTTACCAAGAAATTCTTTAGATGAATCGATCTGGAACGATCAGCCATAGCAGGTAAGAGCCCTGTAATCGAAAAGGAATTTCCTCCGGAGTGGATCCTGAGTACGGCGGAACACGAGGAATTCCGTCGGAATCTGGGAGGACCATCTCCCAAGGCTAAATACTCCCTAGTGACCGATAGTGAACCAGTACCGTGAGGGAAAGGTGAAAAGCACCCCGGGAGGGGAGTGAAAGAGAACCTGAAACCGTGCGCTTACAAGTAGTCGAAGCCCGTTAATGGGTGACGGCGTACCTTTTGTAGAATGGACCGGCGAGTTACGATCGTATGCGAGGTTAAGTGGAAGACACGGAGCCGTAGCGAAAGCGAGTCTGAACAGGGCGTATCTAGTATGCGGTCGTAGACCCGAAACCGTGTGATCTACCCATGTCCAGGGTGAAGGTCAGGTAACACTGACAGGAGGCCCGAACCCACGTATGTTGAAAAATGCGGGGATGAGGTGTGGGTAGGGGTGAAATGCCAATCGAACACGGAGATAGCTGGTTCTCTCCGAAATAGCTTTAGGGCTAGCCTCAAGCAAAGAGTACTGGAGGTAGAGCACTGATTGGACTAGGGGCCCTCATCGGGTTACCGAATTCAGTCAAACTCCGAATGCCAGCTACTTAGACTTGGGAGTCAGACTATGGGTGATAAGGTTCATAGTCGAAAGGGAAACAGCCCAGACCGCCAGCTAAGGTCCCAAAGTATACGTTAAGTGGAAAAGGATGTGGAGTTGCCCAGACAACCAGGATGTTGGCTTAGAAGCAGCCATCATTTAAAGAGTGCGTAATAGCTCACTGGTCGAGTGACTCTGCGCCGAAAATATACCGGGGCTAAACGTATCACCGAAGCTGCGGATTGTTCATTACGAACAATGGTAGGAGAGCGTTCTAAGCGCTGTGAAGTCAGACCGTGAGGACTGGTGGAGCGCTTAGAAGTGAGAATGCCGGTATGAGTAGCGAAAAAAGAGTGAGAATCTCTTTCACCGAATGCCTAAGGTTTCCTGAGGAAGGCTCGTCCTCTCAGGGTTAGTCGGGACCTAAGCCGAGGCCGAAAGGCGTAGGCGATGGACAACAGGTAGATATTCCTGTACCACCTCATGACCGCTATTAGCGATGGGGGGACGCAGAAGGATATGGAAAGCGCACCGATGGATGTGTGCGCCCAAGCAGTTAGAAAGTTGGATAGGCAAATCCGTCCAACAATTTCGAGCTGTGATGGGGAGGGAAATAGAGTACCGAAGTTCCAGACTCCACGCTGCCAAGAAAATCCTCTAGCGAGGTCACAGGTGCCCGTACCGCAAACCGACACAGGTAGGCGAGGAGAGAATCCTAAGGTGATCGGGAGAACTCTCGTTAAGGAACTCGGCAAAATGACCCCGTAACTTCGGGAGAAGGGGTGCTTCATTTACATGGAGCCGCAGTGAATAGGCCCAAGCGACTGTTTAGCAAAAACACAGGTCTCTGCGAAGCCGAAAGGCGAAGTATAGGGGCTGACACCTGCCCGGTGCTGGAAGGTTAAGGGGAAGCGTTAGCGCTTCGGCGCGAAGCGTAGAACCGAAGCCCCAGTAAACGGCGGCCGTAACTATAACGGTCCTAAGGTAGCGAAATTCCTTGTCGGGTAAGTTCCGACCCGCACGAAAGGTGCAACGACTTGGGCACTGTCTCAACGAGAGACCCGGTGAAATTATACTATGCGTGAAGATGCGCATTACCCGCGACAGGACGGAAAGACCCCGTGGAGCTTTACTGTAGCCTGATATTGAATGTTGGTACAGCTTGTACAGGATAGGTGGGAGCCTTGGAAACCGGAGCGCTAGCTTCAGTGGAGGCACCCGTGGGATACCACCCTGGCTGTACGGACATTCTAACCCAGGACCGTGATCCGGTTCGGAGACAGTGTCAGGCGGGCAGTTTGACTGGGGCGGTCGCCTCCTAAAAGGTAACGGAGGCGCCCAAAGGTTCCCTCAGAATGGTTGGAAATCATTCGCAGAGTGTAAAGGCAGAAGGGAGCTTGACTGCGAGACCTACAAGTCGAGCAGGGACGAAAGTCGGGCTTAGTGATCCGGTGGTTCCGCATGGAAGGGCCATCGCTCAACGGATAAAAGCTACCCCGGGGATAACAGGCTTATCTCCCCCAAGAGTTCACATCGACGGGGAGGTTTGGCACCTCGATGTCGGCTCATCGCATCCTGGGGCTGTAGTCGGTCCCAAGGGTTGGGCTGTTCGCCCATTAAAGCGGTACGCGAGCTGGGTTCAGAACGTCGTGAGACAGTTCGGTCCCTATCCGTCGTGGGCGTTGGAAGTCTGAGAGGAGCTGTCCTTAGTACGAGAGGACCGGGATGGACACACCGCTGGTGTACCAGTTGTTCCGCCAGGAGCATAGCTGGGTAGCTACGTGTGGCAAGGATAAGTGCTGAAAGCATCTAAGCATGAAGCCCCCCTCAAGATGAGACTTCCCATCACTTCGAGTGAGTAAGATCCCTCAGAGACGATGAGGTTGATAGGTCCGAGGTGGAAGCGTGGTGACACGTGGAGCTGACGGATACTAATCGATCGAGGACTTA
>NZ_JBSVKG010000056.1:0-2720 GCF_054048505.1 Virgibacillus sp. FSP13
TTATAGTGATAGGTAAGCCTTTGAAGTTATCGCCAGCTTTCCCCCCACCTCACACCGCACGTGCGGCTTTCACCGCATACGGCGTTCCAACTAATCCAATTCATTCAATATTTTTATGTATGTGCAAGATGAAATGTAGAATCAGATTGCTTCGTTTAGACATTGCTCACGCAATTCATTGACCTTCTTGAGTTGCTTTTCACTTAATTTTAGTGCTTTTAAAGCCACTTGTATTTTCTCTTGATGTCTCATGTGAATGAGCCGGTGAACAGATTGGTGCAGTATCATTAAGTTCCCATATGAATCATCTTGTGTGAGATGAAACGGTGTTTTGTGATGGCAGTGCCAATCATCCATTCCTAACTCAATTCCTGTAATGGCACATTTCCCGTATTGCGCAATGAACCGGCTAATCCGATTATCATTGTATTCGATGGAACGACTTGGTATATATTGTTTCATCACATAAGCAAGTAACTGTTTATTAATCGCTCGTAAGTTTCGGTGAACTTTTTCTCTACCTTTGGTAGTATAGTTACAGATTGATTGAGAGAAATTTAGATTTACCTTACAACGTTGGGCATGAATTGGAACAAGTACCATTCCCTTTATTTTATAGAGTTTGCATTCATATCCCTTATACCGTTTCTGTAAAGATTTCGTGAAGTCCCTAAACGTTGCTTCTTTTCTCATTTCTTTTAAACGATTATATAACGCTTTATTAAGACGATTGCCCAGCTCATTTAAGTCTATTGTGATGCGAGATGCTGCGGAATAATAATTTTGTATTCCCATTACAGCCATATTGAATCGCCAAACATTTTCGGATGAATGGTGTTTCTGTATCACTTTTATTGCCTGTTTGAGCTTTATCTGTGCATTTTTGAGTGCTTTCTTTGTCATGTGTGAGCGTGCAACATAAAGAGTCCTGCTTCTCGTCCGTTTCCTATGTGCTTTAAGACGGAAACCTAAAAACTCTGATGAGTTTTTCTTTAAGTTAACCACTTTCGATTTTTCTTCACTGATTTCAAGGTGAAGCCTTGTTTGAAGAAAATCTTTCACTGCATAATGCATTTTAATCGCTTGTGAACGAGTTTTACAAAGGATTTTAAAGTCATCTGCATATCTTACGATATAGCAATGTTTTAGATTCGATTGTTTCAGTGCATTATATCTGCCAGCATATGATTTATATGGCTTATGCGTCTCAAAGCTTTCCCATTGATGACTAACCCACCAATCAAGCTCGTTTAGTACGATGTTAGATAACAATGGAGATAAGATACCGCCCTGGGGTGTACCTTTCGTTGGGATTCCTTCCCCAATAATTTCAGCTTTTAAAAGACGTGAAATAATGGAAAGCAGTGCTTTATCACGAATACCAAGTGACCACATTTGTTTTATTAATTTTGCATGGTCCACATTGTCAAAGAATCCTTTTATGTCAACATCTACACAATGGTGCAGGTACGCTCGATTGACGAGTGTTTCCATCCTAGCCTTCGCATGATGCGTATTGCGGTTTGGTCTAAAACCATAGCTATGTTTATGGAACCTCGCTTCACAAACTGGTTCAAGCACTTGATGAATACACTGTTGAAACAATCTATCCCAAATAGTCGGAATCCCTAGAGGACGCTTTTTACCATTTGCCTTAGGAATGAAAACTCGCCGAACAGCTTTTGGTTTGTAATGTTCAAACATTCGCTGTATCGTTGATATGACCTCTGATACAGATAGTCGCTTTATATCTTTTATCGTTAATCCATCAAATCCAGCCGTTCTACTGCCGGTATTTCGTTTAATATTGCGATAAGCTAACCGAATATTCTCATCGGATTGCATTAAATCGAGTAATCCATAAAAATTTTGACCATTGGCACTCTGAGCGTATAAAGAATCAAAATGAGATTGCATGTCATAATACTCATTGTGCCTCAGTTTCTTTCGTTTTAACAAGTCGGTGGCTCCCTTTCGGAGCTGAACCTCTGTTAGTCTCACAAGAACCTTATTAATCGTTTAAGAACTGTCTTGCATGGTTGAATGAATCTTTTATTAGTCTAGTGGCTATCCCTCCACGTTCATTACACGTTTCAATGGTACTGTGCCACCACTTTCACTGATATGAAGAAAAGTTATACAGTCGCTATTTTCACGATTATTTTCCTTTTCAACGCTTTACCGAGAGTAAGCCCTCCACGTTATCAGCTTACAACGTTGAATTATGTCTATTATGGAACAAACTTAGGTGCTTCCTATGAGCCTGTTAGCACTGCATGTGCCTGTAACACAAGATGGACTTTCATATTCCGGATTCTTACTCATCCACAGCTAACCCTACATATAGTAGTAAATACATTTCTATATAACGCGCGTCTAGACCCGTACCTCCAGAAGTTTGTCAGCAATACATTATGTTATTGTATTTTACATTGCATTCTCACCATATCTGTTCAACCCAAGCACCATGATTTACACCACCCCATCAGGTAGGTTTTCGTCAGCCAAACTGTTACGGTAAATTCTCGCGCCTATTAGCCGAGCTTATAACACATAACTTCTTACTCAACTACGTGCTACTCGACGCAGGGAGAACCTTTCAGAGCGTTACCTCTTCATTCGATTCTTCAACATAACCCTTCAGTTTTAAGAACTTAAAACTGCCTGACCTTTACTGAAATTGTGTGGCCACATTTCATTGAGTCAGGAACATTTCGCAC
>NZ_JBSVKG010000057.1:0-2715 GCF_054048505.1 Virgibacillus sp. FSP13
GGTGCGAAACGTTCCTGACTCAAATGAAATGTGGTCACACAATTTTGGTAAAGGTCAGGCAGTTTAATTTTTTTTTACTGAAGGGTTATGTCGAGGAGTCGAATGAGGAGGTAACGTTCTGAAAGGCTCTCCCTGCGTCGAATAGCACGCTGTTTAGTAAGAAATAGTGTGTTATAAGCTCGGCCAATAGGCGTGAGAATTTACCGTAACAGTCCGGCTGACGAAAGCCTACCCGATGGGCGGTGTAAATCATGGTGCTTGGGTTGAACAGATACGGTGAGAATGCAGTGAAATATAATGAGAAAGTATATTGCTGACGAACTTCTGAAGGTACGGGTCTAGACTGGCGTTATATAGAAATGTATTTACTACCAAATGTAGGGTTAGCTGTGGATGAGTAAGAATCGACAATATAAAAGTCCATCTTGTGTTACAGGCACATGCAATGCTAACAGGCTCATAGGAAGCATCTAAGTTTGTTCTATAATAGATATAACTCAACGTTGTAAGCTGATAACGTGGAGAGCTTACTCTCGGTGAAACGTTGGAAAGGAAAACGGTTGTGAGAATAGCGACTGTATAACTTTTCTTCATATCAGTGAAAGTGGTGGCACAGTACCGTCGAAGCGTGTAATGAACGTGGAGGGATAGCCACTAGACTAATACAAGATTCATTCAACCATGCAAGACAGTTCTTAAACGATTAATAAGGTTCTTGTAAGACTAATAGAGGTTCAGCTCCAAAGGAGCCACCGACTTGTTAAAACGAAAGAAACTGAGGCACAACGAGTATTATGATATGCAATATCATTTTGATTCTCTATATGCTCAAAGTGCTAATGGTCAAAATTTTTATGGATTACTTGATGTAATGCAATCCGAGGAAAATATTCGGTTAGCTTACCGCAATATTAAACGTAATACCGGCAGTAAAACTGCTGGATATGATGAACTGACGATTCAAGATATAAAGTCATTATCTGTAACGGATGTTGTTGCCACGATACAACGAATGTTTGAACACTATACACCCCAAGCCGTTCGACGCGTCTTCATTTCCAAGGGATATGGAAAAACACGTCCCTTAGGAATTCCGGTTATCTGGGATAGATTGTTCCAACAGTGTATCTTACAAGTGCTTGAGCCGATTTGCGAAGCAAAGTTTTATAAACACAGCTATGGTTTTAGACCGAATCGCAATACACATCATGCGAAAGCCAGAATGGAAACGCTCATCAATCGGGCATGTTTATATCATTGTGTAGACGTTGATATAAAAGGATTCTTTGACAATGTTGATCATGCCAAACTATTAAAACAAATGTGGTCACTTGGCATACGGGATAAGGCATTGCTCTCCATTATCTCACGGCTTCTAAAGGCTGAAATTATTGGAGAAGGCTTCCCGGTGAAAGGCACACCACAAGGCGGGATTTTATCTCCCTTATTGTCTAATATCGTTTTAAATGAACTGGATTGGTGGGTTAGCCATCAATGGGAAAGCTTTGAAACACGAAAGGCATATAAATCGTATGCTGGCAGATACAATGCAATGAAACAATCGAATTTAAAACATTGTCATATCGTCCGCTATGCGGACGACTTTAAAATCCTTTGTCGCACTCGTTCGCAAGCAATTAAAATGTATTATGCAGTTAAAGATTTCCTTCAAACAAGGCTTCGCCTTGATATCAGTGAAGAAAAATCCAAAGTGGTCAATCTAAAGAAAAATTCATCAGAATTTCTAGGTTTTCGCATCAAAGCACACCGGAAAAAGACGAATATGGGAGAGCGCTATGTAGCTCGTTCACACATGACAAAAAAGGCATTGAAAAACGCACAAATAAAGCTAAAACAAGCTGTGAAGGCAATTCAGAAACATCAAACAGCTGAGAACGCTTGGCGATTCAATACGGTCATAATGGGCATACAGAATTATTATTCTGCTGCCTCACGAATAACGATAGACTTAAGTAAGCTGAACAATCGTCTTCATAAAGCATTATATAATCGTTTAAATGAAATGAGAAAAGAGGCTACGTTTCAGGACTTCTCAAAATCCATGCAGAAACGGTATAAGGGATATGAATGTAAACTGTACAAAATAAAAGAAATGGTTCTTGTCCCAATTCATGCCCAACGTTGTAAGGTGAATCTAAATTTCTCTCAAACTATCTGTAACTACACTACCGAAGGCAGGGATAAAATTCATCAAAACTTGCGGGCTATTAATAAGCAAACACTCGCTCATGTGATGAAACAATTTATTCCTAGCCGTTCCATTGAATATAACGATAATCGGATTAGCCGTTATATTGCACAATATGGAAAATGTGCCGTTACAGGAATTGAATTAGGGATGGATGATTGGCATTGTCATCACAAGACACCGTACCATCTTACAAAAGATGATTCATACGGGAATTTAGTGATATTGCATGAATCAGTTCACCGCCTTATTCACATGAGAAATCAAGAGAAATTACAAGTACTGCTAGACGCACTCAGGTTAAATGAAAAGCAACTTAAAAAGGTTAATAAATTGCGTGAGCAATGTCTGAATGAAGCAATCTAATTCTACATTTCATCTTGCATATACATAAAAATACTGAATGAATTGGATTAGTTGGAACGCCGTATGCGATGAAAGTCGCACGTGCGGTGTGGGGTGGGGGGAAAGCTGGCGATAACTTCAAAGGCTTACCTATCACCATA
>NZ_JBSVKG010000058.1:0-2646 GCF_054048505.1 Virgibacillus sp. FSP13
TAGGTAAGCCTTTGAAGTTATCTCCAGCTTTTCCCCTGCTCCACACCGAACGTGCCAGTTTCCCAGCATCCGGCGCTCCATCTACCGTTATGTACTAGACTATAAGTTCTTCGTTACTTTTAAACGTGAGATTAATCTACCTTTTCAAGCCCGCATTCCATTCGGTATTGGCTTAGTTTCTTTATCGTTGAGTTATTTAAACCGAATTTTTGTATTTCTGATGCAATTATTTCTTTATCTTTACGATGTACAAGCCAATGTATATCTTTATGGAGAATGCGAAGATTGTTGAACTTATCCGTTCCTCCAAGATGTTTGGGTATATAATGGTGGCAGTGAACTTCATAAGCAGTTAAATCCCAACCTGTGATTTCGCATTTCCCCATTTTCATACTAAAACGACTAATGCGATTATCCATGTATTCAACTGTTCTGTTTGGAAGAGTTGCCTTCATTAGTACACTGATTTCTGATTCCATATTTAGCTTTAATTTATCGTAGATTTTCTTTCTGCCTTCTTCTGTAAAAAGGGATAATGTTGGACTAAAGTTCATTGCATTGACTGTTTTCACATTTCCTATCGGAAATAAGTGGACAGTAGAAATTTTGAACGTTTTAAACCCTAAGCTATAAAACTTTTTATAGGTTGAAGTTGGATTGACAGGGTGTCCATATTTACCAACAGAACGAAGGCGATTGTACAGAAAGGCTTTTAGGTCATAGGCAAGACGTGAGAATTCTGGATTAACGTGAGTAGCTCGGTTAAAATAGTTATGAATGCCTAAAACAAAACTGTTAAAGCGTAAAGCATTTTGGATTGTAGGGGAGTCTTTGATTCTCTGGATGTGCATCTTAGCTTGTTCTTTAATTTTCTCCCGTTTCTTATGTTTAATGCCTGTGTGGGCAACTCTTTTACCCTTCTTCACATTTGCCTTAATTGTAAACCCTAAGAATTCTGATTCTCTTTTTCGCAAATTTACGATTTGCGACTTTTCTGGTGAGATATCTAGTTTTAATCGTTCTTTGATATATAATCTAACTGCGTGATACCACTTTTGAGCTGTTTTTGCATCTCGGCAGAGGATTTTAAAATCGTCCGCATAACGGACGAGATACCCTTCTTTGAGGTTTGTACGTTTCTTAGCGTACCTTTCTCCAACTTTTGATTTATAGTTTTTCGAGAGTGGGAAAAACTCCCATTGTTCGGCAACCCAGTGGTCCAAGTCATTGAGAACAACATTTGATAATATCGTCGATAACAATCCACCCTGAGGTACGCCCTTAGATGGGACGCCTTCTTTATCAATCTCAGCTTTTAACATTTTAGATATACAAGCTAACACTTTTCTATCCTGGATGCCTAAGTTCCATAACTGTTTGATAAGAAGTGTATGATTCACGTTATCGAAAAAGGACTGAATATCAACATCAACAACGTAATGCAGCTGTGATTGATTGATTAAAAATTGTACTCTTGCCATAGCGTGGTGAGTAGACCGTAACGGTCTAAATCCATAGCTATGTTTATAAAAGTGAGCTTCAGCAATTGGCTCAAGAACTTGTTTAAAACATTGTTGAATGATACGGTCAAGAATACATGGAATACCAAGAGGTCTTAATTTACCGTTTTCCTTTTCAACCCACTTTCTTCTGACCTTCTTAGGATAATAGTTTTTTAGTTTTGTTTGGATTATTTTCACTAATTCATTTTCCGTAAGCTTTTGTATGTCAATGATGGTTTTCCCATCTGTACCAGGTGTTTTTGAACCTTTATTCGTTTTGATTATCCGATAGGCTAATAGAATATTTTCTCTCGAAATAATAATGTCATATAAGTGATCAAAAGATTCTTTATGACTAGCTTTTTCGTGTAAATCAGTAAAGGTTTCCGTCATATTGTAGTAATCCCAATATCTCAAAGTTGACACTGTGGCATCCCTCCTTATGAGTGATGTTCCCACATTCCTACCCGATCGGTGTCATTCACGTGAAGAAAATAATCATTCCATTTCGCTAGACTTGGGGCTGTTCCTCCACTCCCATTACAGGAGATTCATCAGTAATACCCCTACCTTCACAAGAATAAATGCACTTCGACTTTTGTCTTATGACAAACGTTTTGGATGACAGTCCTTGTTTCAACGTTCCTTGCTTCCCAAGTCCCTTACAACGTAGCTATCCATTCTAGACGTAGGTGCTTCCTGTAAGCCTGTGAGCGTGATACCGCCGTTGTCCGGTATAGCGTATTTCAGAGGGCGCAGTTTTACTCTACACCACTCACCCCAACGTTAGTTGGGACATAGCTTTACACTATGTTCAATCTTTAGACCCTTAAGTTCGGAAGTTTGTCAGTCCGCTCCAATTGGAACATTCTCACCATATCTAGTTTTGCAGCCATCCGGCATATCAGTTAACATACCTTTTCCATTGGAATGGCTTTAGCCTTCCTTCTGCCGACTCTACCTGTGCTTCGAACCCCATGAACTGTCATTCATGATGCACGCAGGAATCTTGATGGGATTATTTCAAGAAACTTGGTTCCATCATTCCAATCCTCCGTTGTAAAGTTGAAGTTTGTATATATTAGACTTCCTGTATTTCACGCTTCAAGCGTTTGTAACAGAACTTGTCGCGCGCGCCCGATTG
>NZ_JBSVKG010000059.1:0-2432 GCF_054048505.1 Virgibacillus sp. FSP13
AACACTACATAAAAAAACGTCTTTTTGAATAACTAATGTGATTCATTTTCCATCAACAATTTCTATTTGAATAGTTAATTTATGCGGGTGTAGTTTAGTGGTAAAACCTCAGCCACGAGCGTTACTTCTACCGAATAAACTACGAGTTGCCTCGAAGTATATACATCCTTGAATATGCTAGTAGATGCAGAGGCATGCCTTTCGTGAGAGTCATTATTTTAAACACAATTTATTATATGCGGGTGTAGTTTAGTGGTAAAACCTCAGCCTTCCAAGCTGATGTCGAGGGTTCAATTCCCTTCACCCGCTCCATTGTCATATATGGGCCTGTAGCTCAGCTGGTTAGAGCGCACGCCTGATAAGCGTGAGGTCGGTGGTTCGAGTCCACTCAGGCCCATACTGTCCGTTATTTCTCTATATATTTAGTATGTTAATATAATATTGTCATTAGGGCTTTAGTTAAACTAAAGTTCTATCAAAAAGATTACAATTAGTTGATATTGTGATCTTTTTTATTTTAGGGATTTCATGGTAGAGATTAGGACTGGGAGGGGGCATAACCAATCGTGTTTTTTCATTAGTGCTGCTTCAACCCTGACCACCGGTATCTTTGAATGATTTTCATTACTTTTAATGAACGTAATAAAGGCTCAAGAACGTTGATATACTAATGTTCTTGAGCTTTTTTATATGTTTTGTATAGGAAACAATTCGAAACAATTTCATTGATTTTTACACCATATTTTACACCATTTTATACAGCTTTATTAATCAAGTAATTTTTTATTTAAATGTGCGATATATCTAGTTTATCAAGCTATACAGCAATTCTATTATTAAAATTTTAGCTTGAATTTATGGTTTTTGAAGATCCTTTTTACACAATCACATTTTTTACTAAACAGAAAAGCATAGGATCTTTTCAATGAAAATCCTGCAATAAATAAACCTCCCACTTTTATTATATAAAAACGCTGTTCTTCATAGTATTTATATTATAGGGGGGGTCGATGGATATTATAATTAGAGGTAGTTATTCGGAAATAACTAAACAATTAAGAAGAGAAAAGGAAATTTTAGGTTGGAGAGAGGCGAGCCTATATGAAAATAATTATACTTGTTTAATTAGCAATAAGAAGTCTAATTTAGAGGTACATCATATAAAAAGCTTTAATTCAATTTTCAATGAAACGATAACCGAATTATATAATAGAAATCTACTTGATGAGAAATGGTTCATGTCCCCATATATCACTCAAGAAATTAGACAGTTATTCCTAATTAAACATAGGAAATATGGATTGGGTGTAGTTTTGCATAGAAAGATTCATAATGAATTTCATCGCCTATATGGTTTTGAGAATACAAAGGAACAATTCGGGGAATTTAAAGAAAAAATAACTAGGGAGAGAATTAACAAGCTTTTGTCTACCCCAGAAAAGGGAGATATGATTTGTTCTAAATGTAATAAAGTAGTTGAGTTATTGATAGATGATTTATGTATTAATTGTGATTATAATGATTTTGGATCTTAATTTCTAGTTATAATTGAATTGATAATAATAATAAGTTGTAATTACCCAATTAAAAGAGCATCTAATTGAGTAAAATTAGATGCTCTTATCTCTATTGTTTATCTTTCATATTATTAAATATTGCAACAGTATTTTTTGAATCCTTTTCATGTAGTTCTTTCGTTAAATGGGTATAGTATTTATGAGTCGTATCCACATCTTTATGGCCTAACCGTTTACTAACATAATATATAGAAACACCATGAGATAGTAATACACTAGCATGTGTATGTCTTAATTCATGTACCGTAATTGGTTTAATTTCCATTCTTAATAAAGTTTTCTTTAATAATTTATTGGTGGATGTATTACTAATCACTTTATATTTGGAAGTTGGACTATAAAAAACTAATTTTTCTTTATTGGGCTTTAATGTCTTGAAGAACTCCTTGAATTCATTCATTGTAATACTATCAATACTAATTGTACGGTTTGATTGTTCATTTTTTGTAGGACCAAATCCTTTTGGCATTCGATTATTATAGCCCCATGTTTTACTCACACTAAGTTTATTTGAATTGAAATCAAAATCATCAACCGTAAGTCCTACTAATTCTTCGTAACGCAATCCAGAAGTTAATGCTAATAATAGTATATAATAACCTACTCCATCTTTAAGTTTTTTTAGTATTTCGTTAAATAACAGTTCACTTTCTTTCACGTCCAGATATTTATCATCTGCCTTTTTTGCTGGAGTTGTATAATGTACTTTTGTACCTTCAGTAAAATCTTGCGGAATAATCTGATCCATTACGGCATATTTAAGACATGAACGGATATGTGAATTTACCTTTTGAACAGTTTCTTTTGATTTACCTTTACCAAATTTATTTAAAAAGGCTTGATAGTGATCCCGTT
>NZ_JBSVKG010000060.1:0-1839 GCF_054048505.1 Virgibacillus sp. FSP13
CTCCCTCAATAAAGTTCGATTTTCTTAAAATATCGCTGTTTTTCTCCGATTTTCTTCTTATAATATTGAAGCATTTTGATAGAGCGAGGAATATACTACCTATATGGGATAATTTTGGAATTCAACAACCTAGCTTAATAAACCTAGCGATTGGATTTCCAAAAACTGGGTGGTTCATTCCCTATGATCGCACCTTGGATCTCCACATAGAACATGGTGGTGGACCCTCCCATTTCTCTCGGCGTCATTGCGCGCGTACATTCCTTCGTTCGACCTTACCATGTGTGGATGCCGGAAATGCTTTCTTAGTGGGTCTATGCCCTAACGGAGGTAATATCGACCGGCTAATCCGTGCTTCAAATGTAATCGATGTAAATCTGAATAATAGACAACATATCTTCTTTTTTCGTGTGTTATTAAGCTGCTTCCTGTAAAGACTTCAACTGAGGAATGTCCCTCATCATACGTGTTTCATCAAATGCACAATTGCGCGTACCTATGACAAAAAAAATCTTGATCAACTTCCGACTAAGAGCCACAAAGGATTGCTTCCCTGTTAGTGGATTGTTTGGTCGGTTTTTATAATAACTATGCAGCTGTTTAAATCCTTCATTATGAATCGATAAGGGGCGCGCAACTTGATATAACAGTGATCTTAACCGACGACGGCCACGTTTTGTGATCGTTGTTTGTCCTTTGAATAAACCAGATTGGTTCATTTGAAGGTTGAGTCCCGCTAATTTAATGATTTGGCGTGGATTTCGATAGTTGAATAAGTCCCCGGTCTCGGCGAAAAAGCCGGCAACAGTCATTGAACTAACCCCTTTGATTTCCATCATTTGTCGAGCTCCAGGAACGTGAAGAACAAGATCTTCGAGTAGTGCTTCATGAGCCTGAATGCGTTCCTGTATCACTTGATATTGATCGATTAAATAATGAAGTTCTTGACGCGCCATTGTCAAACCAACTGTTAGGCCTATACTTGTTTCAGCTGCGCGCTTAAGCTCTTGGATGCGTTTGATTCCAACACCACGCTTAGCTACCTGCTTTACTACTGCCATTAGTTTCTCTTCAGAACTGGATTGGATATCTTTTGGTAGATAGCCCTTCCTCAAAAAGTGGAGGGCGGCTTTTCCGGTCCAATCCTTAAAAACCGTTAGAAACTCTGGGAAATAGCGATCCAATACATTGTGTACTTGTGCTTTAATGGATGCCAAATCTTCCTGCATCATGTCATGTAGCTTTATTCCTTCACGCAATTCAGCGAAGACGCCTTCCGGTAATATAGGTTCATGATATCGGCCAGCCCGAGTGACCTGGGCGATGACTTTTGCATCTTTTGTATCGTTCTTGGTTGGTGAATCGTCATCCAGTTCCTTGGTGCGCTTTACCTTCATCGGATTAACAACTACGGCATGTAACCCCTGTGCTTTTAAATAATAAGCTAGATTTAGCCAATAATGGCCTGTTGGCTCCATCCCTAAAATAAGATCGTTTCGATTAGTCTCATCTAAGAGGCAGTGAGCCCAGTCAAGCAACTGTTTAAACCCTGTGAAACCATTCGTAAACACCAATCGTTTCGCTAAATCACGACCGCGGTCATCAATCGCACGAGCAACGTGTTTATGCTTTGCGACATCAATACCGATGATGATAGTTTTTTCTGTTATTTGCGCTAAGCGTTCATTTTGTGTAAAATCCATTGTAGGAGTCCTCCTTAGGTACTTAATTCGAGGTCATCGCGATGACACTCTCTATCGTACCAGGGAGGCTCTTTTTTTGTACAATCGATTCTATGATGATTTAGCCTCAAATTTCTTCATTACAGGAATGCTTTCT
>NZ_JBSVKG010000061.1:0-1765 GCF_054048505.1 Virgibacillus sp. FSP13
TCCAATGTATCCGCACCTATCTTGTTAGCACCTTTCTTGCCAGTCATTAAACTAACAACAATAAAAACTACAGCTGATAGTGGTAAAGCATAAAATAATGGATCAATATGTGTCATGGGAAATCCTGCTAACGCTGTTTTTCCGAATAGCGCGTTAGAAATACCAAAAGCAGCTGCCTCTTTTTCATGGAAGAATACAAAACCAATAATACTGACCGCAAAACCGACAACAACACTTGCATTAGCACCAGTTCTTGTCCCTTTTTTCCAAAAGAGTGCTCCGATTAATACCGGCAAGAAACCAGCTGCACAAATTCCAAACCAGAATGCCGTTGCCTGCGCAATGACACCACCAGGCAGCACATACGCAAGTAATACTGCTGCAACCATTCCAATAATAACGCCTAATCTGGCTAGTCCTGCCTTCTTTCCAAAGATCGATGTAATCCCCATTTTTTTCAAAATATCTTCACTAAAAGAAGAGGCTTGTACATGAATGAGAGAACTTACAGTTGACAATACTGCAGATACCGCTGTCAGTGTAAATAAATAAACAAACCAATCTGGCATCATCTGACCAATTAAGATAGGCACAACTGTGTCTGGATTACCACCTGCCACACTCATAGAAAGCGCACCTTCTGTATTCGAGAAATAAACATTACTAAGTGGTCCAATCATGTATATTGCACCTGTCATAAAAAATATAAATACCCCGCCAATCAAAACAGAACGGTATAAAGAACGATCATCTTTAACAGTCATAGCCCGCATCGCCAATTGCGGTTGGGCTAACACACCGATACCAACCCCCATTATCAACGTACTGACAAGTGTCCACCACAATGGTGATCCGAATTCCGGCATTGACGTCCAACCTTGATGCCCTTGTGCTACCAAATCGTCCGGTACAAGATCTTTCATCGCTGTCAAAGCATTATGCCCTGCAGTAATACCACCAACAGCTTGATACGTCATGAAAAGGAAAATAGCCATCATAATTAGCATAACTAGTCCAGCAAAAGCATCTGTATACATAACGGCTTTCAATCCTCCACTTAGCACATAAGCGCTCACAACGGCAGCAATGAGAAAAAGAGCTACATGGAAGTTAATCCCCAACGCTTCTTCCAAAAAACGTCCCCCACCAACAAGAACGATACTCGTATATGCCGGCATGAAAATAAAGATCATCACCCCGGAAAAAATAGTAATAAAATTAGACTGATAACGTTCCCCTAGTAAAGATGGGAATGTAAACACATTGAATTTTCTAGAAAGCCGGCGTATTCTGGTGCCAAAAATAGCAAAAGCCACAAAGACTCCTAATACGATATTCAAAAACGCCAACCATAGCAAACTAAAACCATACGACGCAGATACACCACCAAAACCAATCAGCGAAGACGTACTGATAAACGTGGCGCCATACGAAAGTGCCATGACAACAGGATTAATGTTCCCACCAGCTACCAGGTAATCTGCCTCCGTGACTGTTTTTCGATAACCATAATAGGCTAAACCTGACATGATCAAAAAATAAACGACAAGCAATGGAATAAATACGGCTAAGTTCATTCCTTTTCATCCCCTTCATAATTCCAAAACACAATACCAAATATGACACAGCCGACTGCCGATAAAATCGTAGCAACCCAGGCAAATGTAATAATTCCATCTTCCATTCCAAGCATAATTCATTCCTCCTCACCTTAAAATGTGTGATTATGGCCCGAGTTTCCCCTTCTTCCGCCCGAGTGCAGGCA
>NZ_JBSVKG010000062.1:0-1738 GCF_054048505.1 Virgibacillus sp. FSP13
TAGACTGATATGAACGAAACTGTCAAGTCCCCCCTCACACTTTTTTTATAATATGTTTTTTGGGCAACTTTAATAGAAGAGTCCTTTTGGCTCTTTTTTTGCTTTATTATGAAGTAGTTCAACACTTCCTTTTTCCTAGCTTGCTGACTCTTTTTCAGTTTCCAGATTGATTGTCAAGTGGTTTCCTTGACAATCAATCTGGAAACTGAAACGCTCTTAAATAGCTAGGAAAAGGAACGGTTACCCCCTTTTCTTAAATATAAGGAGATAAATACACGGCACGAAGGCAAAAATCTCTACGCCGATTGGCACACTGATATACGTGGGTTTTCACATTTTATCTTTCCGTCTCAGGATCTTTCACGAACTCCTCGCGTGCGTTCACCATTTGATGGCTAGCACAAGTCTACGTCGTGAGTACTCCTTTACGGTTTTTATCTTTGCCTTCGAGCCCTATATTCAGCCCCTTTCCTCTTTCTGTTTAAACATTAGCTAATCGTCATACAATTACTTATTCAGCTTTTCCTTCAACGTCCTGCGCAATTGCCCATATGAACCCTGCAAGCTCTCGCGCAATTGCTGTAATTGCTTTGCCACTTTCTTTACCGCGACCCATCAATCGGAAATATTTCTTGTGCAATCGGTTCTGGGCCTTCCACGATATTCCTAAAATATGACTTGGTTGTCCTTTTTGTCGCTTTGCCAATTCTCCTTTGACTGCAGGTTTATATCTATAGCTCCACGCGGCTTCTATCAACAATCTCCGTACATGCCGATTCCCTGTTTTCGTTATTTCTCCTAAATGACGTGTCATACCACTAGAACTTTCACTCGGTACCAGTCCATTGTATGCCATAAATTGCTTTGGAACCGGGAATCGCTTAAATGACCCGATTTCTGCAACCAAACTAGTAGCTGTAATAACCGCTACACCTCGTAATGTCATAAGCGCTTGGATCATGGGTGCGTGGACACCAGCTTTTGCCTGATCCTCAATCTCTTGCTCTAATATTTTTATTCGTTGCTGATATTCCTTTAGTTGCTGCAGATATTCCTGGTATGCTACCCGAGATGCGGAACGCTTAAATGTTAATTTATTCAGCCAATCCCAGTATTTTACGGTCCATTTTTTAGTGCCTAGAGGCGGTTTGATTTCATTTCTCAGTAGAAATTTTGTTAATCGATGTTTGGCTCTTAATTCATCTTCCTTTACATCCTCGCGTGCTCGAACTAAATCACGTAATGCCTCATCGTCTTCTGTTGGTACATAGACCGGTGTTAGTTCTCCAGCGCGATAAAGTGTTGCAAGTTTTATGGCATCACGCTTGTCGGTCTTTACCCGTTCTCCAGGTTTTTGTGGTATTAACGATGGTGCAATTACTTCACATTCAATATCCATACTCTTAAGAAGTCGATAGAGTCCATATCCAGTTGGTCCAGCTTCATAACAAACCTGAAGTTGTTCCGGTTCACCTAATTTTTTCATTAGTTTTCTAATTGCTTCTACCGTATAGGTAATCGTGCCAATATATCTTGGTTTAGAACGACCCTCCTCCGCAATCGCAACCGCAATATTGTCCTTTGATACGTCTAAACCTACGTATTTTGTGTTATAATTCACAGTACTGGCTCCTTTCGTATTGTAGCTCTGTTTTGGTATTTCTTACTAGTTATTCAGTATTACCAAATTAATCTACGTTGTTACGATGAAGGGGCGAGTTTCGTTCATGATAACTCC
>NZ_JBSVKG010000063.1:0-1590 GCF_054048505.1 Virgibacillus sp. FSP13
AGAACAAAAGCGCTATCGCGCCTAATCACGTCCCAAGTGAGTGCTAATCACTTGGGGCTTCTTTCGCTTCTATCATAGTGCCGTTACAATGAGGACAATGTAGTTCAACTTCTCCCCTATTATTTTTATCCACACTAAATTCATCAATGATATACTCAGGGACTTCATCGGTTCCTTTACAATCCAAACATTTAAATAAGACAATCTCCATCTCTTCATTTAAACCAAAGGGATCATCTTCATCCAACCAATCAGGTGTTACTTCTTTTGTTTCATCCTGCTCTTTTTGGTTTGCCAATTCCGTATTTCCTCCTTCTTTCCATTTCTACTTCCTCCATATAGTGATATATCCATCCATATTCGGCATGCCATATTCCTACAAGTTCCATCTCTCTTTGGCAATGCGGACATTCAAGAGGATCCTTTTCAAAGGATTCAATCATACGTTGACGATACGTTTTCTTCTTACGTTTTGTCTCTAAAAGAAACGAAATCTGTTTGGTTCGCATGAATGCATATAAACTTAATATTTGTTGTGCTTTTCGATGTGACCTTCTACTATACAAACCATATCTTCCTACCATTCGAAAATGCTTCGGTGGAATATGTTGTAATATCTCAAATAAGAATCTATATACAGGTATCTTTTTATCTACTCGCTTTCCCGTTTTATGGTCTTCATACCAATAATGAACCGTTTTTCCATCGTAATCTTCGATGCGATATTCCGCAATAGCTGGTCGAGCTAAATATCTACCAATATATTTGGCCACACGTTTAGCGTTGGTCATTTTCTTTTCTGCGTTTACATAAAACCCTTTAGGATATCTTTGGTATAAATCATCGATAAGTTCTAATACTTTCCGATTCGTGGGATACCACTTTTTCAATAAATCTAATACTACTTTCTGCCACGATTTTCTCAAATACTCATAAGGAATATATCCGTTATTAACCCATTCATTTTGGTTATCTAACGCACCTTCCGTAACCAATGCATGGATATGCGGATTAAACTTTAAATCCCTACCAAACGTATGGATTACGGTAATTATACCTGAACGGAATTCTCTTTTTTTACTTTTTTTCTTATTATGATATTGGAATACTTCAGCTACTTGTTTACTTAATTCATTTAATCTTTTCCTGTCATCATAAAATACGTTTCTTAGTTCTTGAGGAATAGTAAAAACCATGTGACGATGCGTAACATTAAATATCATTTCCTGTTGTTTATCCGACCAGTCATCTGTATACTTTTTTCCGCAACGATGACACAATCTACTTTTACAAGTAAAACAAACAAATTTAGGTAGAGGATTTCCTTCACAACCTAAGCATTCATATCGAGCATAACCCAAGTCACGTGTCCCACAACGAATTGTTTTCTCCACTGTTTCTTTAATGTGGCTACGATAAGACTCAGGAAAACGATCAGAATGGAATTCCCAGAAGCCTGCGAAATGGTCTTTTAAAATTTCTTTAATAACACCAGTACCTTTTCTCATCTGTTTATCTCCACAAGTAAGATAATTAAATTTTACCACATAAGTTATCCACAACTATGGGATTTTATAATTTCCTAGACAA
>NZ_JBSVKG010000064.1:0-1577 GCF_054048505.1 Virgibacillus sp. FSP13
CGAGTAGAGTTAGACTTTTAAGTAGACACGTATTTTCAGCCAAAAATAGTATAGGATAAATAATATTAATGATGGGACGTGTCTATTTATGGGAAGAGAATATAGAACTTACGATAACCAATTGAGGCAACATATCATTAAACTTGTGATGGATGATGGTTATAAACTTAAACAAATATCTAGGGAAATGGATATCCCTTATGGAACTGTGAAACAATGGGTAGCTGATTATCGGGAAGAACAGGGAGAAAAAGAATTAAAGTACATTACCCCTGGAGAATATTATAATCGGGAAAAAGAATTGTTGGATCGTATCAAAGAGTTAGCAGAGGAGAATGAAATAATAAAAAAAGCGGCGCACATCTTTGCGAAAAGCCAGAAGTGAAATTTGATTTTATTTATAAAAACAGGGTAGATTACTCTGTCGTGAAGATGTGCGATCTCCTAGATGTATCTAAAAGTGGTTATTATAAATGGCTTAAAACCAAGGCAAGTAAGGGTAAACGAGAAAAAGTAAGAGAAAAAATAAAGAGGTTAATTCGAAAGGTCTTTCATGGATCCTATGGTACTTATGGTAGTCCGCGCATTTGGAATGAACTGCGTAAATTAGGGATCAAAATAAGCGAAAAAACAGTAGGTCGATACATGAGGGAAATGGGATTGAGTGCAACCCCTGGAAAACGATTTGTTGTTACAACGGATTCTAATCATTCAAATCCAATATACCCAAACCTATTAAATCGCAAGTTTAACCCGGATAGGCCTGATCGTGCGTGGGTAACGGATGTAACTTATATTTGGACCTCTGAGGGATGGTTATATTTAGCCACAGTTATGGATTTATACTCTAGAAAGATTGTGGGATGGAACATGGATAAAACATTGGCAAAGGAACTGTGTATAGTAGCACTAGATCGCGCTCTAGCCTTTCGTAACCCTTCAAAAAATCTCATTCATCATTCTGATCGTGGAAGTCAATATACGTCCAACGAATACATTGAACGTCTAAAGGAACAGAATATACAAATTAGTATGAGTCGTAGGGGGAACTGTTGGGATAATGCTTGTATTGAGTCATTTCATGCCAGTATTAAGAAAGAGTTGATTTATCGTATGAAGTTTAAAACCAGAGAAGAAGCAACCAAGGCTATTTGGCACTATATCATGAGTTTTTACAATGAACGTAGGATTCACTCTACGTTAGGCTATATATCGCCGAATCAATACGAAAGAACCTATTGGAGACGAGGGGATAAAGAAGCAAATTAAAATAACTGCGCTTTACGTTGAAAACCGTACTACATGAACAACTTTACGTGGAGAAGTGGGCATGCTAGCCTTGTCGGCAGGCCAAGTATCTTCATAACTGGCCTCTTGGCTATAGATGCATGCCCACAGAGGCTCCATGTCAAGTTGTGGGTATTCCCTCTTGAATTTGTTATCTGGAGGAAATATGGCTGAAGGATCAAAAATCAAGGATAAGTAAATTAAAATGGCGGAACTCAATATTTAAGGATTAAAATGATTTGAGACATTTAGGCTGAAATATTTTTGTCTACTTTCTTGACAGAAGACCA
>NZ_JBSVKG010000065.1:0-1564 GCF_054048505.1 Virgibacillus sp. FSP13
ATAACATAATCAAGACATGGGGTTAAAGGGGAGGGATATCATTGTGCTTAAGGTTATAAAAATTATTTTAGGGATAGCTGTAATCATCTTGTCAGGTTACAGTTTAATAACTCAAGATTTCACATTTATTCCGTACATGGTACTTTTTTTAGGCTTATTTATGATTGTTACAGGAATCTCTGAATTTCAAAGGAAACAAAAATTTAACGCCCTAATAACGATACCTGCTTCTTTGTTTATTTTATTTGTTTTTATCTACACAGTTTAATTTTTCTACCGTTAAAGGGCGCTTTTCTCTAATAAGAAATTGGAAGGCTGTATAGAATAAAAAACCCATTATGGAGAGCTGATTTTTGTGTTAAAGTCAAGATAAATAGGGGCAATATTGATTAATAAGATTAATAAACAGATAGGAAGGATTTCTATTAAGATACGAAACAAAATGCCGCTAGTTAACGAGCAAGCGGATAGCGAGTTAATGAACAATGGGTGGACACCAATGAAAGAGCCTAAAAAGTTTATAAATGTTGTTTTAATGTCAATTCCTTTAATGATTTTAAATGCACTAATTGCCATAGGTATAATAAATACCTTTTCAACTATGTCTTTGAATGAATTTGGCCTGGCATCTGATTCCATATCAATAACGATTAACTTGGTTGTGATTATTTGGATATTTTTACTTATAGTTATACATGAACTACTTCATTTGGCGTTTATTCCCAATTTCATTAAATCACAAAAAACATTTATTGGTCTTACTCTGTTTGGTGGTTATGTACTAACGGAGGAGGAAATATCCAAATCGAGATATATACTAGTTACGATGGCTCCTTTTGTTATAATATCAATTCTCGTACCAATCACACTAAGTCTTTTAGGGATCTTAACACCTACATTTAAAGCTTTAATATTAGTGAATGCTATGGCATCTTCGGTAGATATACTTAATCTCATTCTTTTATTAACGCAAGTACCAAAAAAAGCAATTTTAATAAATAATGGAACCAAGACCTACTGGAAAATCGAACGTACTTTTTAGGTTTGACAAGAATTGAGAATTAAAGAAAAACTAAACATTATCTAATTGTTGATATCCACGATCGTTACTGTGAAAGTCATTATACTACAAACGGGCGCAGTTGTTGAATAAGCACTGCGCCTGAATATGTCCAGATTATAGAACAGAGGTGACAGTCTTTGAAAATATTCTTATTTGTTGTTTCTTACATTGTGTTAGATGTAATTAGCTCATTGCTTTATGTTGGATTATTATTGTTGCTTTTTATAACAATGAAGAAGATTTTTAGTATGAATGAAGAAAAATGGAGCGCCCTTTTTAAATATAGAAAAGGAAAAGGCTTGTATTCTATAATGGTTTTTCCGTATTTATTAATGATTGCCTTAATGTTCCCAGTAACGATGTTTGGGTTTGAATTGATTGACTTTGATTATAGGGTTTTAGGCTATATAGCCGTGATTATGTTACCAACGCTTATTCTATTTTTAAAATTACCTAAGCTTAAAGAAAGTATAGTAAATAAATACGAGGAAAGTTATTAAG
>NZ_JBSVKG010000066.1:0-1503 GCF_054048505.1 Virgibacillus sp. FSP13
TGGCAACGCGAAAAGAAAAAAGAGAACAGGAAAATGAAACAAATTATTTATTCGAGTTTGGTAAAATCAAAAAACACTATTTTAAAGAATTATTTGTAAAGCTCAATCAAGTAAAAGACCCAAGGCATCCTAGTTATATCCTCTATCAATGTGATCTTATTCTTTTGATGATGATTCTCAAAAATGCTTGTAATTTAAAGAGTATGCGTGACATGACAAGCCAATTTAATAAAGAGGACTGCATCGAAAACATTCAAAAAATAATTGGATTAGAGGAATTAGAGGAACTTCCTCATTACGATACGATCAACGATTTTCTAGAGGCGTTGGAGCCGACTGAACTTGAAGATGTGAGGACATACATGATCCAGGAATTGTTGAAGAAACGATGCTTGGAACCTTATCGCATTAATGGGAAATATTGGGGAGTCATTATTGATGGGACCGGACTATTTAGCTTTGCAGAAAAACATTGCGATCATTGCTTGAAACGGGAATATACCAATCAAGAAACAGGCGAGAAACGAATAGTGTATATGCATCACGTGCTTGAAGCGAAACTTGTCGTGGGAGATATGGTGTTGAGTATTGGCTCGGAATTTATTGAAAATGAATCTGAAGATGTACCCAAACAGGATTGTGAATTAAAAGCTTTTCACCGTTTAGCGAAAAAACTCAAAGACACCTATAAAAGACTACCAATCTGTATTCTAGGTGACAGCCTTTATGCTTGTGAAAGTGTATTTAAGCGTTGCGATTCTTATAAATGGGCATTTATGATGCGGTTTAAAGAAGGCCGAATTAGGAGTGTTGCGAAAGAATTTAAGGCCATCAAAGAGATCGAAAGTGATAAGTATCGCGATGTATTTTGGGTAAACGATATCTCCTATCAGGAGCGAACCCTGAATATTTTGGAAGGGACTCTGGAGAACAAAGAAGACAAGGAGAAATCCTTTTTATTCCTGACCGACATTCAAGTGACGAAGCGAAATGCGAAGAAACTGGTTGGCGTAGGTCGAAGCCGTTGGAAAATAGAGAACCAGGGATTCAACCGACAAAAAAATATTCGATACCACATCGAACATGCCGGAAGCCTTGATCATCAGGCGATGAAGAATCACTACCTCTTGACCCAAATTACCGATATCCTCATGCAGCTCTACGAAAAAGGGGCGAAGATATTTAAAAAGCTGAAAAAAACAGCAAAAGAAATATCCTCAAACCTGTTAGAAGCGATTCGGACACGCAGATTAACAGACGAGGATATAGCTACAATGGTAAAACCTATGCAAGTAAGGTTTACCTAATAATTACATTATACCAAAGGAAGTGATGTTTAGAAAGAATAAATTTGAGTTATCCACAATTTTAAATTAAAATATCACAAATTCTGTTCGTTTATGGTAAAAAAGTAAAATAAACGTATGGAAAATTTTTACTTATGTGGATAAGTTGTTTTCTTGAATTAAGCGTAATAAAACATAAATTTACTCTTCACAGCTG
>NZ_JBSVKG010000067.1:0-1345 GCF_054048505.1 Virgibacillus sp. FSP13
CGTAGGGTTTGATTCAGTATGCCCTGTTTCACTTTCACCATGGCCTCGCCGCCTTCTTTACTCCAATGCATACCTCTTTTCTTCATGCGGAAAGAGATATGTCGCTGATTGGATTCCATTGCCCCCAGGCTTCGTGCATCGGCTGGCGGATTTTCTACTTTTTCTCTCCAGTCAAAAATTCGATCCCAATTATTTACGATATAAGTACGAAATGTGTTTACTTTTTCAACTTCTTTTTTGCCTTCTAGCGTGCTTTCATATGTGTCTAGCCACAGGGTGAAATTATCGATATTGTGCTCTTTCATCGCCTTTTTGATGGCATCTTTGTATTTACTCTTGCCGCCACCTAAAGCACGATTTAAAGCTTGTGAAACATGATACGGATCCAATTGATTCAAAACAGAATATTCGGATTGGGAAAATGCCTCCTGAAACCTTTCAGCAGTGTATCCCAGGCCACCATCGCTATTTGTCACAACCTGCGTACTTTCTAATGAATAACAGTGGGCTGCAGAAGCCTGAACTTCATTCCAAAAGTCTTGCGTTGATTTGGTAGTCATGATTACTTTGGGTTCTTTCAGTGATACCCTTTTCCCATTCTTCTCCCAACCCTCATGAATCACCGCATGATGAACCTCAAGGCTTTTTTTCTTCTTCGTTCCTCGTACAAAGACCCCATCGGCCTCCGCATACAAATAATCAACCGTTTTCCCCTCTGGCAAAGAAGCTGCCTCGTCTAACTCAATCACCATTTCCTCATCGGCTTTCGCTTGTATTTCTCCCACACGTTTCACAATACTTCCAACCGTTTGATGGCTAATGGTAACGGGCGTCCATTCGCTTAATATGCGTGCTGATTCACGATACGTACTTTCACTCGCCAATTCGGCCACTTTCACTTCCACCAAAGGACTAAGGCGTTGGTGTTTCCTAAATCCCATCCACTCATCAAAAGGATAAGAAGAATCCCCCTTTTCATCACTCATCAATGTATGGCGAAATCGAACCGAACCAAACGTAAATTGAATAGTTTTCCAATCTTCTCGTTTTACCTTCCAGCCTAATGCTTGTTTCTTCTGTTTTACCACCTGATCTAGCTTTGAAAATACTTCCCCCAGATGAGAAGCAAACACTTCATACATAAACAATCGAAGACTTTCTTCCATTTCAATTAAGTTATCGGTATCCTTTATTAGTCGAAGTAATTCTGATATAATATTCCCCATGAGAAGGCCTCTTTCTGAAATGTATTTGCCCGCAAAAGCATACATTTTATGATAGAGTGCCTTTTCTTTTTTGGCTACAAAATTGCCTCAAATACCCTCGAGAAATATTTTACACATAG
>NZ_JBSVKG010000068.1:0-1237 GCF_054048505.1 Virgibacillus sp. FSP13
TTGGACAATCCCATTCACGCAAATTTAAATTCTTAACGTCTTTATTTCTGTATCCACAATTTGAACAAGCCTGAGAGGAGGCAAAGTTTTTGGCAACCACAACGACTTGTTTGCCATACCACTTTGCTTTGTATTCCAACATGGTTCGAAATTGTGTCCAAGATGCTTCACTAATCGCTTTAGCTAATTGATGGTTTCTTAGCATGCTGTTTACTTGCAAATCCTCTATCCCGATACAATCGTGATTTTTGATGACATCCGTAGAGATTTTATGCAAGTAATCCATTCGGGCATTTGTAATTTTTTCGTGAATACGGGCTACCTTGATTCGCTGTTTGTTCCAATTTGAACTGCCTTTTTTTCGTCTTGATAGAATTTGTTGCGCTCTTGCCAGTTTTTCTTCTAATGTACGGAAGAACTTAGGATTCGGATGGATAGTACCATCTGAAAGAACGGCAAAATCTTTTAGTCCGACATCCACACCCACCGTTGATCCTGTTTTCTCAAAAGACCGGGATTCGACTTCTGCCATAATGGATACAAAATACTTCCCGCTTGGATTGCACCTTACCGTCGCGTTGATAATGCGCCCGTCAATTTCGCGACTCTTTGCAAATCGTACAAGCCCAAGCTTTGGCAATTTTACTTTGCTTCCGATTATTTCGATATTCCCGTTCGTATATTTGGTAAGATAGGATTGGACGTTATTCTTCTTTGTTTTGAATACTGGTGCACGATTTTGCTTGTTGAAAAACCGGTTGTAGGCATCTGAGAGGTGTTTCAAAGAAGATTGAAGAGCGATGCTGTCTACTTCTTTTAGCCACGGGAGTTCTTTTTTTAATTTCGTTAGCTCCGCTGAACAAGATTTGTAATTCAATCCTTTTCCAGTTTCCTTATATGTTTGGTTCCATTCGGCAAGGAAATGATTGAATACAAATCGGGAGCATCCGATTGTTTTGTTAATGAGAGTGATCTGGGTTTTATTTGGGTAGATTCGAAACCTGTACGCTTTATTAATTAACACAATACTCTCACCACCTTTTCTTTCATTATACCTTATTTAATAGTTGAACGAAAACAAATGTTCCTGTATTTCATAATGCAGAAATCAAGAAGAAGTTTTATAGTCGGACAACTAGGATAGCAAAAGCTATCCCTTGTCCGAAGGCGATTCATCCCCCACTTATTTTTAGTCTACCCCTTCACAAAATTGAAGTGGGGGTCTTCTCGCCTGGAT
>NZ_JBSVKG010000069.1:0-1199 GCF_054048505.1 Virgibacillus sp. FSP13
TTTATGGCACATACTTATTCAGTTATCGCGCCCGATCGTATTGCGGTAGATACATTATCCTCAATTACTTCTTTGGATTGAAAAAGTTCATACTTAACCTCCTCTCATTATTTTTCTTTTAACATTGAATACTTTCGATAAAATTTATAGGAACTGATACCCAAAAAAACTGCCAGAAGTGTGGGAGACAACTTCAAAAGGACAAATGGAGTTTCAAATAAAAATGCTTTCCAAAATAATGCACCTTTCATACTCCAAAGACCTTCATGATATAATCCCGAATCGTTGTAAGGCGTATAAGAAATAGCCAAAAACAGCATACCCAACCAAAATGAATAACCCATTAATCTTTTATAATAATTAGCCTTTGAATGGCGGTCCGAGAAGATTTCATTTTGATCATCTTCTTCCTTCTGCCAATACTGTCTTCCACCCAGCCGGTGCCCCTCTATGTGGCTCCAACCAAAATCTTCATATATCACTTTGTATTCTTTGAACTTTTTCTTTGGTAAATAATCTTGATAGTCAAGTCGCATAACATATCTTTTGTCCGTTTTTTTGAACGTGTATATTCCTAATCCACTAATATTTGTACAGCGATAGCCTTTTTGTAATTGCTCGTTCAGCCATTGCTCTTCTTTTTCAATATTAAAAAACACCTTAAACATCTTCATTTGATTCACTCCCTTCGTACAATGATAAAATATGTGATAGCCTTTCTTGTTCCATTTTCAAAATGGCTCTTCCTTCTGTAGTTATCCTATAAATTTTTCTCCGACCCGAATTTCCAACAGGTTCAATCCAACCATGTTTATTCAAGTTTTCAATTGCACCGTATAATGTACCAGCCGCTAAAATAACAGTACCATTACTTATTTTTTCTATCTTCTGCATGACGGCATAGCCATGGAGTGGTTCACGTAGGGCTAATAATATATAATGCATGGTTTCGGACAACGGCAATAATTTATGTTTCATACTCTTACCCTCTATTCAGTTTGACTATATAGTTTGACTTTATAATAATGTAATACAGTTCAACTGAATAGTCAACAGCATTTTTACAATTCATCAAGGAACTTAAAGTAAAAATTTTATAATTGGGAAAAAATTTAATCTAAAAAGTCGATTTCCTTTACGTTGGGAAATCGACTTTTTGTGTAATCTTATTCAATTAAACGGCCCGATTCTGGCACCTA
>NZ_JBSVKG010000071.1:0-1019 GCF_054048505.1 Virgibacillus sp. FSP13
GGAAGAATAGGAGAGAAAAATTATGCGTTTATCACTTTTAGGCATTTCAATATCATTATTTGGAATAGCCTTAATACTAACTTCAAGCGGTTCACCAACAGTCGTTGGACTTGTTATTTCATTTGTAGGGTTGTTAGTTTCATTGGTTTCTTGTTTTATAAATGAGGCTAAAAATGTAAAAAATAATTCATATTGAAATAGTGAATTTTTATTTGAATGAAAAAGACGTTTTTTCCAGAATCGGGCGCAGTAATCTAATAAAAGTGCGCCTCCTTCTGAATCGAGCCAGATTGTAGAAATAATGTGATATTAAATACTATAAAATACAATGAATAAAGGGTAAATAAAAATGGACAAAAAAGAATGGTTGGAGATTTTGAAACTTATTGGTGAAAGAGATGCCTTTGATTGGATAACTTTAGTAGTTGAAATTATATCTCCTATTTTGTTACTAATCTCAATTATAATTAGTTTTAAAGCGGCTAAAGCTAGTAGAAAGTCAGTTGAACTTAATAAAAAGGTATATGAAGATCAAAAACATGAAAGAGAATTGAGTTTCTTACCTTTATTTCAAACTCTATTTTATTCTAATTACGTAACGAAAATACAATTTAAACTTAAGAATAAGAATGAAAAAGAAATATATATTCAAAATGCTGTCAGCGAATCCCCACATAAATTTGAGTTTTTTGAAGAGGAAAATGATAATGTATATTACTTTGAATTAGTCAGCGACAGTAAGTATCAAAGTGAAGATTATATAAAAGTATGGCTATATTACATAACTTTAGACCATAAAAATTATTGTACAAAATTAACCTTACAGATTTTTAACGGATCTTTAATAATTAAGGAACAAGAGCATACCAGGCGCGAAAAAAATATTTTAGTGCCTCAACAATGAAAACACAGTTAAACATCAGAAGAGTATCAAAGTAATTATAAAGTAAGTTTCACGACGTATTTGCCGAATAACTAATTGTCAGTATTGCTTATGCTGTAATAGGGCGCAATTCTTG
>NZ_JBSVKG010000072.1:0-997 GCF_054048505.1 Virgibacillus sp. FSP13
TTTTCCCAGTATTTTGTTGCTGTAATATACATCAACAGCATTAAATTGATAAAAATTGCAGTTGCTTTATTCGATTACTGCGCTCGATAACAGAATAAAATTCAACACTATCTTTCTTGTTTATTTTTCCTCCAATCATTTGTTTTTTTTGACCACTCCCAAAAAACATAAAATAAATAGAAAACTACAGAAAATAAGATGTTATGTACCCAGTGAATTTCATTATTGAAAATTAATTGGAATACTGTTCCAAAAGTAAACACAAATATTGGTAACCAAATATATTTTCTAGACATACAATGCCCGCGCAGACAAGCCAAAATATTGTTATTCCGCAAAATGGGCCTAAATTGGCAAATTGGCCCTGTTCTTTATTCCAGAAGTGCGCCTGATTGCGGAATATAGGATTCTTACTTACTTTCACATTTCAGATAATCATCAATAGACATTTTATCCTTATCATTTAATTTATGCGGTAACTCATCGGTCGAAAAACATTGCATTTTTACAGACTCCCTGTAATCAATCTTTATATCGCCACTTACGTCTTTAGTATAATAAACAGCAGTTGCCGAATATAATTCATCGCCATTTGCGACTTTTAAATAATATTCCGAACCAGAGCGCACATTGAGTAATTTTAAATTTCCCACTACTAATCCAGTTTCTTCAAATACCTCTCTTTTTGCTACTTCTTCAAAGCTTTCCCCTAAGTCCATTAAACCACCTGGCAATCCCCAGTATCCATCGTGTCTTTTTTGCAATAAAACCTCATTTTTATCATTGACAATGATAACGACAGAACCAGGTAATATAATCGGTTTATGCCCTACATACTGTCTTAGGTATTTAAAATATTCCATAGCAACTCCCCCTAGTAAAATATAAAGTTATTTGATTAAAGCGATATGTCCGATGATTTTTACATAAATACGTGAATGATTTCCACAGCAATTTGGTCCTATTCTTGAATACTTTATTAAGCAATCGTTAGCAA
>NZ_JBSVKG010000073.1:0-969 GCF_054048505.1 Virgibacillus sp. FSP13
TCTTTTTTTGACTTTTTACCACATGCAAGTGAATATCTTTGCGATATTGGTCTCGAAAATGGAGCCTTGTACTATCTGATTTCAGAAAGTTCTCCGTACCGATACGAATAGGAAGAGTTGGCACAACAATAATGAATTTATTAATACCAAAAGTCTTATTTAACTCAAAGATAGTCTTAGCAGAGGTGTACGTTTTCCCTGTACCTGTTTCCATTTTAATATCCAAATTAAACGCCGGTTTAACAATAGGGGGAGATTCTGTAATTCCATTTTGAGATTGAATTTCCTTTATATTTTTGATTAATATGTCGGAAGTTAAATCAAAGGTGTGATTTGCTCTTGAAATGGTTCGTTGAATTAAAGGGACATCTTTAAATGTATCAACAACCCCTTCAACCGCTTTGTCTTGGTGAGGTAGGTTTTTTTCGAAATTCAACCCCATTAATACCTCACCTCCACATCAATATTCGCTGATTTACGTCCATTTCTAAGATGTTTCATATTATCAGTTATTGATGCAATAGTATTAGTAGAGAAACTATAACCGAATAAAACAATTTTATTGAAGGTAAAATCCTTATCATTTTCAATTCGTTCTATAATCTCTTTTAACTGTTCATCAATCGAGAATTCACCATCTAATAAATAAAGGGTTTGTTCCACTTTATAAGCAACATAATCACCCAATTTTAGTTCTTCAAAGTTCATGGAAAGCGGATGACCATCCTCCAACATCCATGTAGATAAAATAGCTTCTCGGCCAAATTCATCTAATAATGTATTATCGTTAATGGTTGATCCAGAAAACTCCATCATTCTGCTTAATTCATTAGTTGAAAGTTGTTCTGATATAGGAGTTGTATGGAAAATTTTAAACCCATAATCAATGTCAGTCGATTTTTCGTTTTTTATTTTCTCTGCTGCTCGTTTAATTCGTTCAATTCCGATTTCCGATAAATCGTGTGGCTT
>NZ_JBSVKG010000074.1:0-774 GCF_054048505.1 Virgibacillus sp. FSP13
GTTTTCGATCTCGCGCCGATGTTTTCGATCTCGCGCCGATGTTTTCGATCTCGCGCCGATGTTCGCAGCTTCCCCAACAGGTGGGGAAGCTGCTCACTACCAAAATTTACATTCTTTTTAATTCTTTAGACACCTTCTTCCATTTTGCTTCTAGAAGCGATATAGTTGAAACTAATTAGGAGGGGTTTTATGAAGCAACAGGCAAAATTGTTTGCTAAAAAGGCACACAAAGGACAAACAAGAAAAAGTTCTAATGTCCCGTATATTACTCATCCCATTCGTGTTGCGAAGCGATTAGAGCAGGAGTGCTTTTCCGAAGAATTAATTTGTGCTGGCCATTTACATGATGTCGTCGAGGATACACCATATGAGATTGAGGACATTGATAATGCATTTGGACCTAGAGTTGCAGCGTTAGTCGGAGCACATACGGAAGATAAGTCAAAATCATGGCAAGAGCGCAAACAGCATACGATTGATACCGTTAGAAATGCTGATAAAGAGGTGAAATACCTCATTGTTGCTGATAAACTAGACAATTTACTTGAACTCGAAAAAGATCTTTTACGACTTGGAGATGCGGTATGGAAGCATTTTAATGCAGGTTTTGACAAGCAAAGATGGTATAACCGCTCTATTGCTGAAAATATGGAAGTAGGGCTTAAAGCTGATGAAATTCCAGATTACTTTAGGGAATTTGAGGAAGCGGTCGAGCGTGTATTTGGCTCCGGCTGATGTTTTTGTTCTCCGGCTGATGTTTTTGTTCTCCGGCTG
>NZ_JBSVKG010000075.1:0-638 GCF_054048505.1 Virgibacillus sp. FSP13
CGCACTAATTACCGCTACGGAAATACACTTCGCTTTCCGGGGGCGGCTGTTGAGCCTCCTCGTGCTAACGCACTGCGGGGTCTCACCGATGCCTCTTTTCCCCCAGGAGTCTCAGCGTATTTCCTCCGCTGTTTTATCTTTTCGACTATCTATTAATAATGTATTTAAATAAGAATAAGACTGTTGATTCCCACTGCGGGAAGTCGACTCCCCGAAAAAGAAAAGCACTTTTTCTCACTAAGATGTATCACTCCGAAGCCTTCCTTGTCCTCGTCGGGAACACTTCAACAGCACTACATTGCACAAGGAAATTTGTTTGTATTTTCAGGGAGTCTCGCATTTTTCCGCAGCTTAGAATAGCTTTTTGTTCAAGAGAGTAAAAATCCGTGTAACATAGATTACACGGATTTCCCCTTTCAATAATCAGAGCACCGCTACCTCAGCGGAGTCAGAATATGTAGACTCCTGTGGGAACAGCACGTGTCCGAAGACCCCGCAGGAAGCGGTTTTTGCTTCTGAGGAGGCTGAGGCCGTGCCCACGGAAAGCGGAGTATTCTGACGGAGCGGAATACAAGCACTCAACTCATTAGACCGGGAGAAAGCGTCAAAAATAGTGTTCTCACTGTGGCGCATTTTAT
>NZ_JBSVKG010000076.1:0-556 GCF_054048505.1 Virgibacillus sp. FSP13
CCACACCTGTTCCCATGCCGAACACAGTAGTTAAGCTCTCCAGCGCCGATGGTAGTTGGGGCTTTGCCCCTGCAAGAGTAGGACGCCGCCAGGCATTACATATAGGAGGATTAGCTCAGCTGGGAGAGCACCTGCCTTACAAGCAGGGGGTCGCAGGTTCGAGCCCTGCATCCTCCACCATCTTGTTCTTTTGACAAAAAATATATTGGCCGGTCTAGCTCAATTGGTAGAGCAACTGACTTGTAATCAGTAGGTTGGGGGTTCAAGTCCTCTGGCCGGCACCACTTTTAATGTTAGAGCCATTAGCTCAGTTGGTAGAGCATCTGACTTTTAATCAGAGGGTCGGAGGTTCGAATCCTCCATGGCTCACCATTCTTGCGGGTGTGGCGGAATTGGCAGACGCGCTAGACTTAGGATCTAGTGTCTTTCGACGTGGGGGTTCGACTCCCTTCACCCGCACCATTCATTAATAAATATGCGGAAGTAGTTCAGTGGTAGAACACCACCTTGCCAAGGTGGGGGTCGCGGGTTCGAATCCCGTCTTCCGCTCCAATTC